>NZ_VDHF01000018.1:0-102106 GCF_006228025.1 Testudinibacter crocodili | reverse complement strand
CTAACATTGAACTATTTTTCAAAAAGATAACTGAGTTTACTGATTATTTAAGGGATTAGCAATCTACTTTAACGATTTCAAAAATCGTTGTCACAAAATAATGACAGTAGAATATGCTTTTATCGAACACTAACGTCGTAGTTGTTTGAAAATGCCGAACAGCAGCCACAATACCAGTAGCAACAGTAACATTGCGGCAAGTGGCACCCAGGTCCACGTGAAATGTTGCCAAACGGTCAACAAATATTCACCGCCAACGCTGGCACCGAGGTAATAACTGGAGAGGTAAAGTGCGGATGCCAACGCACGGGCGTGAGTAGCATTTTTGCCGACCCAAGCGCTGGCAAGGGCATGAGTGAAGAAAAAACCGATGCTGCATAGCAACAATCCTGCTATCAGAATCAGCACAGCATCACTCACCAACAACAACATGCCGAACATGAGGATTAGCCAACCAATCAACATGCCGCGCGGCGCATTAAAACGGCGACTGAAACGTCCTGCCATCGAGGCTGCAAACGTGCCGCTTAAATAGCAGAGAAATAATAGCGAGACCTGAATCGTGCTGAACAGCCAAGGCGCTTGTTGCAAACGTAAGCCGACCACTGAAAACATATTGATAAACATACCGAAACAAATACCGCTGATTAAAAATGTACGCCACAGCAGCGGGTTCTTGATATGCCCGCACAAATTGGTAAGAATGGTGCGAAATGCCAATAGCTGCGGTTTAAAATAGCGTTCACGCGGCAGATAAAAATAGGTCAGTAACGCACCCGCAAACGTCAAAAGTGCGGTAAACAGCATCGGCGCATTCAGCCCGAACCAATCTGCCAATGCGCCACCGAGAATCCGCCCTGAAATACCGCCAATTGAATTTGCCGCAATATAAATCCCCACTGCCGGAATCACGGCGTCGGCTTCAAATTCTTCACTGATATAGGCAATTGCCACCGCTGGCAAGCCTGCCAACGCCATTCCCTGCAAAAAACGCAATCCGATCCAAACCGCAACCGAATCACTGAACACCAAACTGAAAGAAAGCAGTGCCGACAAGCCTAAACTCAACAACATCATCAGGCGGCGACCATAGCGATCGGCAAGCAACGCCCAAGGGATCAAAAATAGACTCATACCTAGCGAGGCGGCAGCAAAAATCCAGTTTGCTGCATTCAGAGAGACGGCATAACGCTCGGCAAACAGTGATAACAGTGGTTGCACGACGTATAAATTACTAAAAACCAAAAAAGACGACAGTGACAGCACCAGAGTCGCCAACAAATAGTCGCGGGTTTTAATTTTTATCATCGTATTTTCATTTTTATAACGGATTGTTTACATTCTAATCTAACCTGTAGCCAGCACAAGATATTGATCACAAAAATGCTGTCTGGCGCAAATTTTTCTTTATCAAAATCCCAAATCCTCTTACTCTATTCCATCTGCTAATTTCTATTCAAACTATTCAACTATGTTACTGACAACACTTTATATTATCGGTATTACCGCCGAAGCGATCACCGGTGCTTTGGCCGCCGGAAGAGAAAAAATGGATCTATTCGGGGTGATTATTATTGGTGCGGTCACTGCCATCGGTGGTGGTTCTATCCGTGATATGCTGCTCGGACACTATCCGCTTGGTTGGGTGGCACATCCCGAATATATTATGATTGTTGCCGGAGCGGCGGTTTCAACGGTGTTTGTCGCACCGCTGATGCGCTATTTTCGCACCGTATTTTTAGTGTTGGATGCCTTGGGGCTGATTGTATTTTCGATTATCGGCGCTCAAGTGGCACTGGATATGGGGCACGGCTTGATCATCGCCTCCGTTGCTGCAGTTGTGACCGGTGCCTTTGGTGGGGTGCTGCGTGATCTGTTGTGCAATCGTATTCCGTTGGTGTTTCAGAAAGAGCTGTATGCCAGTGTCGCCTTGCTGACCACCGCAATTTATCTCGGCTTGCCCCATCTCGGCATTTCGCACAATCTAGTGGTGATTTTAACGCTGATCAGCGGCTTCGGAATCCGCTTGCTGGCGATTTATTTCCATCTCTCGCTGCCGGTATTCGACTATCAGGAGCAGGCGGAACCGCCTAAACCGTTGTTGGCAAAATGGCGTGAGAACCGCAAGAAATAAACCTACAAATTGCAATCGGATAAAACGTGAGGCTCTATTACAACTCTGCCAACATTGCGATAACCATTTCGGAAGATTGTTGTGCCGCTAGCGGTAGAAATTCGTCAAACGAGATATGCGAAACTTGATCCGCAACATCTGACACTGCACGCACCACCACAAACGGCAGATCGAATGAGAAGCAGACCTGCGCAATCGCAGCCGCTTCCATTTCCACCGCAACCGCTTGTGGAAAATCAGCTTTAATCCGTGCGATCTGCTGCTCATCGTTACAGAACATATCGCCGCTGCATACCAAGCCTTTGACCGCACTTTTGCCTTGTCGTTGAATCACTTTTTGCGCCAATTCGATTAGCGCCTGATTCGAAGCAAAGGTGGCCGGACAGCCCGGTAATTGCCCTTTGGCATAACCAAACGCAGTGACATCGGCATCATGATAGGCGGTATTGCTGGAGATAATCACATCACCGATAGCCAAACCGGCAGCAATTCCGCCGGCAGATCCGGTGTTGATGACACAATCCGGCTTAGTCAACAAAATCAGCGCAGTTGTTGCCATGGCTGCCGCCGTTTTGCCGATACCGGACTGAACTAGCGCCACATCAGCGCCATGCAAGCTGCCTTGATACAGGGTGCAGCCGGCGATCTGGTGTGTGGTCACATCACGCATTTTATTGCGTAAAATCTCGACTTCTTGCAGCATAGCGCCAACAATTCCGATTTTCATTTTGCTTCCTTGATTAGGGTCTGTTGATGTTTGTTTATTATTCTTGATAACAACCGCACTTTATTACTGTATTTTATTCGAGTTATTTGATGCATTGGCAAAGGCAGGTGACTGTTGTTGTAAGATCCGCGAAATCAAAAAATCCATCACGGCAAAAGTATAATCGTCGTTATACAACGTGCTGCTGGTTAACACATATTGTCCGTCAACCACCACAAACGGGCTGGTAAATACGCCATATTTCTCGGTGGCTTTCACTGCTTCTTGGGCTTTTTCAGCGACCGCCTGCGATTTGATCTGCATTAAAAACTGATCCAGCACCACATGGTGTTTTATCAGCCAGTGGTAGAGGTTTTCACCCTCAACCAAAGAAGCCTTTCCCTGATGTTCGGTGGCGGTATCAAACAACAGTAGTTCAGCCAGATCTTGTCGATCCAGATTGTTTAAACTGTAATACACATTCGGTCCGAACAACGCATCTTCGGTGGCGATAGGTTGTAAAATCAAGCGGATTTGCTCATCATGCAGCCGTTGATACAAACTTAAATTATCAAACGCCGTCAGACAATAGGCACATTCATAACTAAAAAATAGCCTAACCTCGATTCGCCCATCAATCGGAGTAGATTTGATCGGAATCGTATAAGAAAAATAGTCTTTGCCGTCTTGAAAAACAGATTCGTCAACGCTGGCATTAGTATCAGAAGAAATACCAGACTCTGTTGGCTCGGTAACCGCACTTTCTGCTGCGTCGGCAGCCGATGTAAGATTTTTAGCTGACGTTGTACCATCTAGCGCCTGTGCCCAAGCTGACGGAAAGTATAATGCCAGCACTATCCCACGCCACCACAACCGACTTATTCTGTTTTTCATGACCCTATCTCTTTGGAGCTTATCCCACTTAACCCGTATCCTACGCTGTTTTTAGCCAGGCTGCATATATTCTACCATTAACTGCAACTGTCGGTTACCACGAAACTCATTAATATCCAATTTATAAACAATTTTCATGGTTTTTATCGATAAATCAGGATAGCGTTGTGGATCAATATTAAAGGCAATCGCATCAAACAACTGGGTGCTATTCGGTGGTTGCAGCAACATTTTTAAATGCCGTCCGCCCACCAAACGCTGTTGTAACACACTAAACTCACCATCAAATAGCGGCTCCGGGAAAGCTTGCCCCCAAGGTCCGTTTGCAGCAATCAGCTCTGCGGTTTGTAAATTCATCTCGCTTGGCGACAATTCACCATCGGTCCAGATAGTGCCGGTCAACTGCTCTTGCGCCACACAGTCACACACAATCTCAAGAAAGTGTTGCTGAAACTCTGCAAAACGACTCTCATCAATACTCAAGCCTGCCGCCATTGCATGTCCGCCAAATTTCAAAATCATGCCCGGACAACGCTGATCGATGCGCTCCAACACATCTCGGATGTGCAGCCCTTCAATCGAACGTGCCGAACCTTTTAGCACTCCCGCTTGATCTTGGGTAAACGCCACCACCGGACGATGAAAGCGGTCTTTAATCCGCGATGCCAAAATGCCCAGCACGCCCTGATGCCAATCTGCACGATACAGCGCAATTGCATGAGGCAAACTCTGTTCCAGCTCGTGTAATTGGCTGCAAATCTGCAAAGCTTCGAGCTTCATACCTTGTTCAATTTCTTTACGAGTTTGGTTCAGCGCATCCAAATCATGTGCCAGTTGGCGGGCAAGCTGCATATCATCTGCCAACAACAGCTCAACCCCAACGCTCATATTATCCAAACGCCCAGCGGCATTTAATCTTGGTCCTATAGAGAAGCCCAAATCAGCAGCCACAAAACGACTGAGATCGCGATTGGCAATTTCTGCTAACGCCTGAATGCCGTAGCGACAGCGTTGTGCACGGATTCGCTCTAACCCTTGATGTGCCAAAATACGGTTATTTTGATCTAACGGCACCACATCAGCGATCGTGCCCAATGCCACCAAATCCAAAAGTTCAGCAAAATTTGGCAGTTCCGACGCTGCAATTTCACCTTGATCACGCAGTGCTGCACGCACTGCCAGCATCAAATAAAAAGTGACGCCGACTCCGGCAAGCGATTTAGACGGGAAGTTACAGTCTGCCAGATTAGGATTGATAATCGCATCAGCATTCGGCAATTGCTCCGGTGGCAAATGGTGATCGGTGATGATCACCTTCACACCGCACTTTTTGATGAACTCCACGCCTTCATATGAGGAAACACCGTTATCCACCGTGATCAATAATGCCACGTGCTTTTCCAACGCCATTTTTGCCACATCGACACTTAAACCGTAGCCTTGTTCAAAACGGTTCGGCACCAAGTAATCGACCTGTTGAAAACCGAGCTTACCTAATGCCAATACTGCAAGTGCGGTGCTGGTAGCGCCATCGGCATCAAAATCACCGACAATCACAATTTTTTGCTGTTCACGCCGCGCCGCCAACAGTAATGCCACAGCCGCATCAATACCACTGAGTTGTGGTGGCAACAGAGATTTCAAAGTGCGGTCTAGCTGCTGTTGATCGGCAATGCCCCGTACTGAAAAAATACGGTTAAGTAACGGGCTGTCTCCCAAAGGAAAAATAGTGTCCAGTTGGCGACGGCAGATAATTTTATTCACGCTGAAGATTGAACCTGTAGTTTAAAACTAAAAAGATAAAAATAAACTAAACCCTGATAAATCAGGGCATTAGACTGCTGACAAAGATGAAAACGCACAATATTTATTGTAAAAATAGAGGCGGATTAACTATCCGCCCGAACTGAATATTGATTTTTTCCTTTTCAGATTAAATACTTATTTCGCACTTCGAAAGCGGGCGGATAGTTAATCCGCCCCTACTTTGCCTTATTAAATATCTTTGTCAATAATACGTTCAACAAAAACTTATTGCGCTTCCTGCAAGGCAGCTAATAGTTCTTTTGGCGGCAGATACCCACCGATCATTTCGCCACTGTCAGTGACAATGCTCGGTGTGCCACGCACACCATATTGACGTCCCAAGGCGTAGTGTTGCGCCACCATATCCGGTGTCATCAGGTTTTTTGGCAAATCACCGTTTTCAGCAGCGTCTAATGCTTGATTGCGATCTTTTGCCTGCCAGATTGCTTCCATTTGGCGTGCGGTTTGGTTGTCTAAGCCAGCGCGTGGAAATGCTAAAAAGCGTAGCGTAATTCCCAAATTATTGTACTCGTCTTTTTTGCTGTAGAGTAAATGGCAATAATGGCAGGTGATATCCATAAACACTGTCACTATATATTTTTCATTTTTTGCCGGATAGACAATCATTTGATCGCTCAACGCATTCAACTTACCGAACAATATTTTTTCGCTCAAATTGACCAGCTCACCATTTTTAAATTCAAATAAATCGCCACGTAAAATATAGTTTCCGTCTTCAGAGACATAGAAGATGCCCTGATCTGAAACCACTGATTTGATGCCTTTTATCGGTGCAGGTTGCACTTCAACATTGGTCATGCCCAATGCAGAAAGGTGCTGGTTGATCTCTGCATCGGAACCGAATGCCAGACTACTGAATAACGTTGTGACAAGCAAAATAGATTTTTTCATGGTTTTCCTTGATTAGGGTCTGTTGATGTTTGTTTATATTTTAATAATGCATTATTCCAAGCTGAACGGCTTGACATAAGGCAGCATGCCTTTTTGCAGCATACTGCGCAACCCGCTGGAGTAGTTGCTGCCTAATCCCCTGATTTCAAAATTGATAGCGATTGAATTATCATAAAACACCTGATCGGCGGTATCACTGCGGTTACTGGAGGTGAGGTAGCGGCGAGCGCCGATGCCAACGCTCCAGCAACAGCTATTATATTGAATGCCGCCATATTGTTCGACCGGCTTATTTAAAGCGACATCATGATAATAGCGACCAATAATCGCCCAGTTGTCATCTATATCCCAAGCCACCGTCGCACCAATCTGTTTGATATCTTGATTATAACGGTTAGCGCCACTTTGCAAATTTTGATTGATATAATCCTGGCTGGCATAACGATAGTTCAATTGCACCAAATTATGACCGCTAGGGTTAAATTCGAGCGCCATATTGGCAAGTGCGGTTTTATTCAAGACCGTATCATATTGATAACTGCCACGCCAACTCCAGTCGGAATTGATCTTCCAGTTAGACTGCATCGACCAAGAAGAAGAGTGACGACTGGTGCTGTTGTCTTCTGATTCATCGATACGCGAAGCGGTCAAATAATAAATTTGTCCCAAAGAAAAGTTAAACCGCTCTTCCGAGTGTTGGTCAAAAAAGCGGGTTGTGCCACCAACAGTTACTTGATTGGCTGATGCGATACGATCTAAGCCGCTGTAGCGGCGATCGCGAAACAGCGAGAAATAATCTTGTTGCAACAGGGCGCTGTCATAGCCCAAACCAAGGTAATTCGAATCCACATCTTGTGCGCCGATATTACTTTGGTTTTTATATGGTCGATACAAATACTGTACATGCGGCTCGAGGGTTTGGGTGTATCCCTCAAACACCGATTTGGAATTTAATAAAATAGTCTGTAAATCGGCTTTAAACTGTGGCAGCACCCGATTGACGCTGCTCTGCACCGCTTCTGCATTTTCGCCTTTGCCCGAAGTTTGGCGATAGTGAGTTGCATATAATTTGGTTTGTAAATTCAAGCTACCGTAGTCATTACTCAGGGGTAAATTCAACTCCGGCTGCACATGAAAACGCCAGGCTTTGGGCATATACGAACTGTCGTTATCAAAATGCACAGCTTGCGAAAACAGCGCAAAATCCAACCAGCCATTGGCTAAACCATTTTTATAGTAGTTAAAATCAATCTGTGGCAGCGCACGATACGGTCCGATTTCGGCCTCATCAAAAATCTGGAATTGTCGACCGGAAATCACCAAATTATAGTTCGGCTGGTAATAGCCCAAACTGAATTTCTGAGTGGCATATCCGTCGGTGCTGTTACCGTATTCCGAGCTAAAGTCATTAAAATAACGCTTATCGCTCACTTTGGTATAATCCACATTCAAACGCCAATCACCAAATGTTGCGGCATGTTGCCAGAAAAACAGATGACGTGATTTATTGCTGCCCAGATAGGTTTTTAAACGATCACGATGCAAATATTCCGTCGCCACCGTACCCAAACCAAACTGAGTCAAATAACGAAATTCGGTCAACAACTGCAATCCACGATCCGTCATCATTTTCGGGGTAAAGGTCGCATCATAATTCGGTGCAATGTTCCAATAAATCGGTTGTGCATAACTGAAGCCGTCACGGCTTGACATACTAAATTGTGGCATTAACAACCCGCTGCGGCGACGGTCACCCAACGGCAACTGCCAATAGGGGGAATACAAAATCGGTACGCCCAGCACTTTAAAACGTGCCCCCCACATTTCGGCGACTTCTTCTTGTAAATCTTGGCGAATTTCATTGGCCTCGATCGACCAGGCATTATCATTCGGCAAGCAAGAAGTAAAAGTCGCATTGTGCAAAGTGCGGTAGCGCTCACGCATCTCCGCCTGTTGGGCGGTACCACGTCCTTGGCGACCGACAAATTGGTAATCGGCATTTTGCAAATCACTGTCTTTGCTGTTCAGATTAATTTTGGCATTACGACCTTTCAAATCGATCTGCTCGTCACGGTATTGCAAATCGCCGTCAATATAGGCAAAACGGGTCAACTGCCCGGCATTATCTTGTGTGGTAATTTTCGCATATTGCGACTGCAAACGACGGTTTCCCTGTTGAATATCCACATCGCCCTGATAAGTTGCTTCCGTAGCGTGCGACATCTCACCGCGATTGGCCTCGATGTACACCGGCAAATCATTCGGGTTGCCAGCAACCGGTGTACCGCTAAAGTGCGGTACGCCCAACAGACACTGCTGACGCAGATCTGCTTGCGCCGTACTGCTGTGCACAGTGCCATATAATGCACTCAGAATCAGGGTCGCCAGTAGGCTATAAGTATTTTTTTTCATTCTGTAACCCAAGCTAATAAAAATGGTAATAAAACAGCGAAACTGGGGTGATTGTACTCGAAATTCGCTTATTGATCATGCGAATATTTTACCCTGCTGCACTATCCGACAAAAATTTTCATTGGTCTCAATATTCGCCTCAGAAATGATTGGCACATTTGACCTTAATAAGGGTAGAATGAAGTGATTTTTTATTCAGTTCATTTAATGAGGAAAAACTATGTCGCAATTACAAGAGTTACGTAAAATCACTGTGGTGGTTGCTGATACCGGTGATATCGAAGCCATTAAAACCTATCAGCCGCAAGATGCAACAACCAATCCGTCCCTGATTTTAAGCGCCTCGTCCCTGCCGCAATATGCGCCGTTGATTGATGATGCTATCGCTTATGCTAAACAGCAAAGCAGCGATAAAAAACAGCAATTGATTGATGCCGAAGATAAATTGGCGGTGAATATCGGGTTAGAAATTCTGAAAATCGTACCGGGACGCATCTCGACCGAAGTCGATGCGCGCATGTCTTACGACACCGCAGCCACGATTGAAAAAGCACGTAAATTGATCAAGTTGTATAACCAAGCCGGCATCAGTAATGAACGCATTCTGATCAAAATCGCCTCCACTTGGCAAGGTATCCGTGCCGCAGAAGTGTTGGAAAAAGAAGGCATCAACTGCAACCTGACTCTGCTGTTTTCACAAGCTCAAGCCCGTGCCTGTGCCGAAGCCGGTGTTTATCTGATCTCCCCGTTTGTTGGTCGTATTCTGGATTGGTACAAAGCCAACAGCGATAAAAAAGAGTATGCGCCGCACGAGGATCCGGGTGTGGTGTCAGTGACCGAAATTTATAACTACTACAAAACCTACGACTATAAAACCGTGGTAATGGGTGCCAGCTTCCGTAATATCGGCGAAATCACCGAGTTGGCGGGCTGTGATCGCCTGACCATCGCCCCAGGTTTGTTGAAAGAGTTGCAAGAGAGCAATCAACCACTAGAGCGTAAGTTAGACTTCAAAGGCAACGTAAAAGAGCGCCCAGCGCCGCTGAGCGAAGCACAATTCTATTGGCAGCACAACAGCGATCCGATGGCAGTGGAAAAACTGACCGACGGTATCCGAAAATTTGCCGCCGACCAAGAAAAATTGGAAGCAATGCTGATCACCAAACTGTAAGTTTGCCTGCTGCTTAAAACAAAAACCGCACTTTAACGTGCGGTTTTTTTAGGCTGAGATGCAAGATTTAATTAAAACTGATAGTTAATCCCAACACGAATATCACGCCCTGCACCGGCTAATGTTTCGCCACGTTGGGTATGCGGATAATAAAACTTATTGAACGCATTGTTCACTGCAAAGTTAACATTCATCTTGTCATTGCTGAACGGTTTCCAGTTGATATAGAAATCATGTACGGTATAGCCTTCACGTTTTACCGGCGTGCTGCTTTCACGCACCAAGACTGAACCTTTAGCATCTTCAACCGTACGATTACGCCAGCCCAGCTCAAGATCCGGCTGCATAAAGCGGTAGGCTAAAGAAGCTGTCCAAGTGCGCCCCACTTGCACCGCAAATTCCGGATTGGAACTGAGCAAGTTGTCTTTGTGGGTATCATAGATTCTTGGTTTGCTTTCTGCCACACCAACACGTGCGGTAAAGCCTTCCAACCGATACGCTGCGCTCAGTTCATAGCCGTGATTTTTAATATAACCGGCATTTACCGTCTCTCTGATCGAATTTTCACCCGAACCGTGTCTGTTTTGTGGATTGGCAATCGCATTGCTGATTTTCTGCCAGAAATAGCTACCTGCCAATGAGAAATTGCCGTTATCATAGTTAAAGCCGATTTCAGTATTGCGGGCGCGTTCAGCAACCGTACCGTCAGCAATGCTGATCACACCACGTTTACCGTGCGTCAGCAACGCATCGTATAAACGCGGGCTACGGGAAGCATAGTTATGATCAACACTGAAGCTTAAGCTGTCCAGCGGCTGCCAGATCAAACCAAGGCTTGGATTGAGACGTCCATCAGAGGCTGATTTACCATCGGTGGTTTTCACTTTGAAATAGTCGTAACGCAGACCGGTGGTCAAGGTGAAATCACCTAAGGTGCTGATTGCTTCTAAATAGGTGCCGACATCGGTTTTTTTCGGTTCACCTAATGTGTAGAATCGGTTCAAGAAAGCGTGCGGAGTAATTTTCTGATCACGATAGTTAACACCGTATTTCAACAGCACATTTTCACCAATCGGCGAGTCAAAATTCACGTTGGCACCACGGGTTTCAATTTTGGTTTTGGTCGACCCTGCAATATTGCCACAATAGCCACAACCGGTATCATCGGCTGAATAACGATGGTTTTGCATAACGTAAATATTAGATGTTAATTGGCTGATAAAGCCCAGATTTTTCGCTGTCCACTCAAGGTTAGTATTTTTCAGCGTAGTTTCACGATAAGCCGGCGCTTGACCTACTAAATTCAACCGACCACCCGTAACAGTAAACTCTTCTCGCACGGTACGCACACCACGATGTTGATCTTGCATATGGCTTAACACCAAGCGATGATCACCCAAAGTAGCACCCAGTTTAATCATATAGTTACGTTTATCCAAGCCGCTGTAAGGCACGGTTTCTCCACCGTCAATATTCTTATAGCCTCGACCCGGTTTGTAATTTTCCTCATCAGTGCGGTTAAATGAGAACAATGCATCAAAATTGCCGGATTTACCGAATAGCGCCCCGCCATAAGAGTGCCCCTCATTGCTAGAATAACCGCCGTTCAGTTTGAAACCGTAATCACGATCGCTATTTTTTAACAGATCCAGCGCATCAACTGTTTTGGTGATAATTGCGCCGTTGGTTGCGCCGATCCCGGCACTGGCTGAACCCGCACCTTTTTGTACCGACACACTTTTCAGTAACGACGGATCAACGATAAAGCGGCCTTGATGGTATAACACTTGACTGTCGGAGTAGGCATTGTCAATTTTGATATCGACTGAGTTTTGCCCCATGCCACGAATTGTCAGAAATTGTGATGTGCCGTTGCCGCCACCGAACGCAATCGACGGCTCTTCAGTCAATAGTCCGCGTAAATCAGTTTCAGTGTGCTCATTTTTTTCCTGTTCGGTGACCACATTAGTTTCAATTTTGGTTCCTTGACGGTCTGTGACCACAATCTCGTCTAATACTTGGTTCGATGTGTTGGTATTTGCCAAACTGGATGTTGCTGCCAGTGCGCCTAATACTGCCAGACTGACATAGGTTAGATTAAACTTGTTAGACATGTTGATATTTCCTTAGCGTTATTCATTTTAATCAAGTGTAGAAAATTGCTATTCTGCTAGCAATACTGCTGAAAGAATGCCGAATCTACAAACTTACTGCAAAAATGCCGAAAAATTATAACACCTAGTTTATGAGAAAGTAAATGATATCTGTTCTCAAAATTAACTTATATCTCAACTTTAAAAAATAAAACCGCACTTTAGCGGTTGAATGCAAAGTGCGGTTAGAAATAAAATTATAGATGTAAAACAATCGCTTAAGTTTTAATTTTTTCTGCGCCAGTACCTTTACGTACCACTTTGGCTTGTTTCACCATATTATCGGACACTTCAAGAATCGTAATCAACAAGCCCTCTATTTCACACACCGTTCCTGCTACCGGAATCTCTTCCAGATGCTCTAAAATCAGACCGTTAAAGGTGCGAGGTCCCTCGGTGCTGAGCTCCCAGCCGAACAATTTGTTCAGATCGCGGATATTCGCCTGCCCATCAATCAGCACCGAACCATCAGACTGCTCTCGAACCTCTTCTTCAATCGATGGCGTCATGGAGGTGGTAAATTCACCAACAATCTCTTCTAAAATATCCTCTAGTGTGATCAAGCCTTTCAGATCACCGTATTCATCCACCACCAACCCGATTCGCTCTTTATTGGTTTTAAAATTCAGCAACTGCGTATTCAGTGGTGTGCCTTCCGGAATAAAATAGATTTCATCAACCGCCCGCACTAAAGTCTCTTTGTTGAATTCATTTTTATCCAACATTAAACGATAGGCTTCCCTCACCCGCAACATACCCAGCACATTTTGGTCCATATTACCTTTATACAACACCACTCGGCTGTGTGCGGCATGGTTGAGCTGGCGCATAATCGCTTTCCAATCGTCGTCAAGGTCAATACCGCCGATATCATTACGCGGTACCATGATGTCATCAACCGTCACTTGCTCCAAATCCAGAATCGAAAGCAGCATGTCTTGGTGCGCCGACGGAATAAATTTACCCGATTCATGCACAATGCTGCGCAGCTCTTCCTGGCTGATGCTGTGGTGTGCCTTGTGGTCGGTTTTGATCCCCAACAGTTTAATCAACAGCTTGGTAAAAAAGTTAATGAAATAGACCAGCGGCAGCGAGATTTTCAATAACACTGTCAGCAAGTGACTACTGGTGAAACCCACTTTTTCCGGGTACATCGCCGCCAAGGTTTTTGGCAGAATTTCAGAGAATACCAACATCACAAAGGTCAACGCACCGGTCGCAATCGCCACCCCGGCATCACCGAACAACCGCATTCCGATAATCGTCGAAATAGCAGAGGCGGCAATATTCACCATGTTGTTGAAAATGAGGACTAAACCCAGCAGGGTATCAGTGCGTTTAAGCAAGTTTTCCGCTTTTCTAGCACCAGAGTGCCCTTGGCCGGCAAGGTAACGCATACGATAGCGGTTGAGTGAAAGCAAACCGGTTTCCGAACCGGAGAAGTAGGCAGAACAAATAAGCAGTACGATTAAAGCGATAAACAGCGTACTAAGGGGGATACTGTCCAAAGAGATCATCCTTCCGTTAACAAATCATCCCGAAAAGTGCGGTTCTGACGGTGTCCATTTTGAGTTCAACCGCACTTTCGGACTTTGCTATAGCACCGTCAAAAAAGTCCGGCTGCCAAAATAAGCAATAGTGAGTAGGATCATACCTGAAATTGTATAAATTAGCACCCTCTTTCCACGCCAATGCAGTTTGCGATGTCCAATCAGCAGCAATCCGAACACAATCCAAGCCAAAAACGAAAAAATCGCTTTTTGAATCTGTTCTGGTGCAAAGAAATTATGCAGCGACAATGCACCGCTCAGCAACGCCAAGGTCAGCAACAGCTCACCAATACACAAAATCTTGAAAAACTGGCGTTCGACGCTCATTAATGACGGAATCATCGGTGAAAACACCACTTTCTTGCTTTTCAATTTTTTATCCAGCCAACTCAACTGGAACACATACAATAGCGCAATAAAACAGACCGCATAAGAGAGCAGCGCCAAGGTAATATGGATCAAAAGTGCGGTATTATCCTGCAAATAGGCCACCACATGCCCCGGAATCAACACGCCGACCAGAATACCGATGATCGCAAAGCTGTACACCATCGGCAGCAAAAACCACAGCGTATTCAAATGCGACAGCGCCAGCGTCACCAACAGCACAATCAGCAGCGTCATCAAATTCAGAATATTCAACAGAGTAAAATTCAGCCCCTGGCCGCCAGCCGCAAACAATTGTTGAATAAAAACCCCATGCAGCAGCAGCGCCACCGCCGAGCTGATGATAAAACGGCTGCGTTTGGGAATTGTTGCCTTCTCGGTGCCGCTTTGCGCCTGCAACAACTGCGGCAAGAGAGTGAAAGTACAGATTAAATAAGCGATAATCGCTAATCCGGCAGATAAATACATGGCTGATGTCTCTTTTTGGTAATACTCAGACCGCACTTATTCAAAAATAAGTACGGAAACAACGCTACAACTCACTTTTATTGATAACTATTCCGCTTGAAAGTATCAGTTTTGTCCTCATTTTTCTACTACAAAATGGTTTAAGCGTGAAAATAAAACGAAATCTTGTATAATCGCTACTATCTTTGCGCTATTCACACAGCAATCCAGTCTAAAGTGCGGTATTTACCACAGGAATTATTATGTTTGAAAATTTATCTGATCGTCTTTCCCATACCCTACGCAGTATCCGCGGACGTGCGCGTTTGACCGAAGACAATATCAAAGACACCTTGCGCGAAGTGCGCATGGCATTGCTGGAGGCCGATGTTGCCTTGCCTGTGGTGCGCGAATTTATCAATAAAGTCAAAGAACGTGCCGTCGGGGTTGAAGTCAATAAAAGTCTGACACCGGGGCAAGAGTTCGTCAAAATCGTCCAAAGCGAGCTGGAAGCGGCAATGGGCGAAGCCAACGAAACCTTAAATCTTGCTACCCAACCGCCGGCGGTAATTTTGATGGCAGGTTTGCAAGGAGCGGGGAAAACCACCAGCGTCGGCAAACTGGCAAAATTTTTGCGCGAACGCCACAAGAAAAAGGTGTTGGTGGTATCCGCCGACGTCTACCGCCCGGCGGCGATTAAGCAGTTGGAAACCTTAGCCGAAACAGTAAAAGTGGATTTCTTTCCGTCTGACACCAGCCAAAGTGCGGTACACATTGCCAAAACCGCACTTGCACACGCCAAACTGAAATTCTATGACGTGTTGATCGTCGATACTGCCGGTCGCTTGCACGTTGACAGCGAAATGATGGACGAAATCAAACAAGTCCACGCTGTTTTGAATCCGATCGAAACCTTATTCACTGTGGATGCGATGACCGGGCAAGACGCCGCCAACACCGCCAAAGCCTTTAACGAAGCCTTGCCGCTGACCGGGGTGATCTTAACCAAAGTCGATGGCGACGCACGTGGTGGTGCGGCATTATCGATTCGCCAAATCACCGGCAAGCCGATTAAATTCCTCGGTATGGGCGAAAAAACCGATGCGCTGGAGCCATTCCATCCGGATCGGGTTGCTTCACGTATTCTCGGCATGGGCGATGTGCTGTCGCTGATCGAAGATTTGGAACGCTCGGTGGATAAAGAAAAAGCCGAAAAAATGGCGCAGAAATTCAAAAAAGGCGACGATTTCACCTTAGAAGATTTTCGTGAGCAACTGATCGAGATGAAAAAAATGGGCGGTATGATGACGATGTTAGAAAAACTGCCCGGTGCCAAAAACCTACCGGATCACGTCAAAGGACAGGTGGACGATAAAATGTTCAACAAAATGGAGGCGATGATCAACTCAATGACTTTCAAAGAGCGGCAAAATCCCGACCTTATCAAAGGCTCACGCAAACGCCGGATTGCACTCGGCTCCGGCACACAGGTGCAAGACCTGAATAAAATGTTGAAGCAATTCACCGAAATGCAACGCATGATGAAAAAAATGCGCAAAGGCGGCATGGCAAAAATGATGAAGGGCATGAAAGGCATGATGGGCGGCGGCATGGGCGGCATCGGCAATATGTTCAGACGTTAAATCGGACAAGTGCGGTTGCAAATTTTCCGTGCACGATTTCAGCCTACACGGTTAAGCATAATTGAGGGGCTTTGCCCCTCGTAGACCAATTTGCAACGTACGCTAGATTTTTATACCCCAATCTTAGGCATGCTGGAAATCAGTCGTTATTCCCCATCGTGTATTCCACTACCACAAATTCTTCCGGCACAGTAAACGAAAAAATACTACCCTTGCCCGGCTCGCTGCTGATTTGCAATTGGGTATTCAAATGCGCCAGTGCATATTTGACAATCGCCAAGCCGATTCCACTGCCGCCGCTGTCACGGCTGCGTGAATCTTCAACCCGATAAAAACGCTCAGTCAAGTGCGGTATATGCTCCGGCGCAATACCTTTGCCATTATCTTCCACTGCAAAATGAGCACCCTGTTCCACCCGTTTCCAGCTCACCTTGATCTTATCGCCCTCGGAATGCTTAAGTGCATTATACAGCAGATTAGAAAAGATACTGTTCAGCTCCGATGGATTGCCTTTCAGCCTCAAGTGCGGTTCAAATTCCAGTGCGACTTGATGGTTAATATCAGACAATATTTCGGAATCATTTAATAGTAAAGTTAAAATCGCTGGCACATCAACCACTTCCGATTTCTCATTCGCTGACGACGTTTCGATTTTAATCAACAACGTCAATTGTTGCAGCAAGTTGCTCATGCGCTGCACCTGCTCCTGCATAATCGCCACCGCGCGAGTATGCAACGTTTTCGAGGCTTTGCGATCTTCCAGCATTTCCAGATAGCCTTGCAGCACAGTCAACGGCGTTCTGAGTTCATGATTCAAATTCGACAGAAACACCTGCCGACTTTGCAGCAACTTAATGATTTGGGTGATGTCACGGGCGATCAACATATAATTTTCGTCGTCATAACGGTTGATATTCACTTCGATATATTGATCGTTATTTGGCATCAGCACCAGCGGCGAATTGTGCGGTTGGTTGTCAAAATAGGTTTTAAATTCCGGATAGAAAATCACATTAAACAGATTTTTCTGACTTTTCTTATTCCAAAAAAACGAAAACAGCTCTTGAGCGGCATTGTTGCACCAATAAATCTGCCCGTCTTGTCCGCAGATAATCACCGCATCGGGAAGAAATTGAATATTTTTATTCAGGCGTGACAAGATACGTAACGTCTTAAACCGCTCTTTGTGTGAACGTCGTTTTTGATAAGCCAGCGTTTGCGAAATGCTTTCCCAGATACCGATTTGGTATTTATCGCTGACCCGATTGCGATCCAGCATTTTTAAAAAATGGGTTTCATTGTAGTGGTGCCAAATCAGCAGCAACAGCAGCACAAACACAAACCACAGCAAAAAAGTGCCGCTGAAATAGCTGAAAAAAGCGGCAATGACGGAGGCAACCAACAGTTCGATAATCAAATTAAAACAGGGCATTTTAAACATGCTGAGCGTTCCTATTTTGCTTTTTGTGAAAAACGATAGCCGGCGCCGCGCACGGTTTGAATGTAGTGATCATAGCCGTATTTCTGTAAATTTTTGCGTAAACGGCGGATATACACATCGACAGTACGGTCTTCCACATAGATATCATCGCCCCAGACACGATCCAGCAGTTTTTCTCTGGTATAGACTTTCTCCGGGTGTTTCATAAAGAAATGCAGCAGCTTAAATTCGGTCGAACTCAACGCAATCTCTTTGCCTTTGCAAGTGACTCGATGGCTATTGTTGTCCAACATCAAGCCGTCGATCTCCAACACCGTTTCGCTCTGTTCAAAGCCACTGCGACGCAACACTGCTTTCAAGCGTGCCACCAACTCTTTCGGCGAAAACGGTTTGGTGACATAATCATCAGCACCGGCATTCAGGCAAGCGATACAGTCCGCTTCTTCGCTTTTGGCGGTCAACATCACCACCGGCACCTTGCAACATTCGTCATGCTGTTTCAAATATTGCAAAAACTGCAAACCGGACTTGCCCGGCAACATCCAGTCCAATACCACCAAGTGCGGTATCTGCTGCCCGACTTGGCGAATCGCACTGCGGTAGTCGCCCGCCTCCATCACGTCATAGCCTTGTTGCACCAATACCAATGCCACCATCTCGCGAATGGCGGCTTCATCTTCCACCAATAGAATTTTCGTTGACACTCCGTTTCTCCTTTTCACAACTTTTATCTAGCCACTTCAATTCAGCAGACGGTTATTTTTTAATAATAGTAATACCGCACTTGCCGCAACGCACCCACACTATAGCAAAAAAACCATATTATGCTCAATTCTGCCGCAGCGATGGATTTCAGTGACAAAGTGCGGTTTAGCACGACAGATATTCAGCCAAATGACACCACAAGCTGCGTTTTTGTGCGGCAGTTAATCCTTTAATTTTCGCTTCTAATCGGCTGGCTTCAGCACGGGACAAAGCTTGATAAACCAAACGCATTTCCAGCGGCGGATACATTCGGGTAAATTTAGCGCCTTTGCCTGCCAGATGCGCCTTAAACCGCTCTTCGGGCTGGTTGCTGATGCCACAATAAAATGCCTGATTGCTACAATGCAGCAAATACACACTCCATGGTTTTGTCGGTGCCAAGCCTGTGTTGCTGGGTTCAATATGTTGGGCAACGTGCGGTTCGATAAGCGGCAAACCCAGTTCGGTTAAATGCTTCATACCGCACTTTCACCACGCGGCAAACCATCTGCAAAATAGTGTTGCAGAATCTTTAAGGCCACTTCGGTTTTTGCTGACTGCACGCGATAAGACGTCACCGCATAAATCGTCAACGCCGGCAACTGCCATTGCGGCAACACCACTTGCAACTGCCCTTGTGCCAGTGGTGTCGCCACCTCACCGTTCAGCTGCATCGACAAACCCACGCCCGCTAATGTCAACTGATAAACTGCGGATATTTGATTACAATGCAGACTATCTGCAATCTCCAACACATAGCTTTCACGCTCAAAGCGCATTGGGATCCGCTTGATCGGCAAATAGTGCAACCAATGTTGTGCCAATAGCTGCTCAGGCCGCTGAATCGGCTCCCGTGCCGCCAGATAATCCGGCGCCGCACAAATCAGCCAACGCCATTCCGCCAATGGGCGCGCAATCAGATCCGGTGCTTGCAGCGCATGTTCACCGCCACGCAGCGCAATATCAATATTGCCCTGTTTCAAATCAGCCAAACTGTCGGAAAAATGTAAAACCGGTTGAATTTCAGGGTAATCCTGATGGAGTTTTTTTAATGCCTGTTGAAAAGCCGGTGCCGATGCCATGCCGGACGGCAAAGCGATGTTCAGCTCACCAGCCGCTTCCACTTTCAAATTATCCAACGCTTGCAAGGTATCGCCCAGCGCATATTGCAAACGCAAACAATATTGCTGCAGTTCACGTCCCGCATCAGTCGGGGTCAAACGACGTGTGCTACGATGCAGCAATTTTACTTTATGCCGTTGTTCTAACTTGGCAATATGCTGACTAACCGCCGACGGGGTCATATTCAGCACCTTGGCAGCCTCATTCATGCTGCCATATTGCAGCACAGCAGCCAGCACCAACAGCGGTTTAATCTCTTGCATCGCACATCCTTTATTAAGTTTTACTTAATAATATAAACAGTAAAACTGGGATTATCAAGCCTTCAATATCGATCTACACTAACCGCCATCAATACAAACCAACATACCGAATCAATTTGGTATGGATTAACATTTCACTTACAAACAAAAGGAAAACAGGATGAAAATTGCTGTGATTGGTGCAACCGGCTTAGTCGGTAATGCAACCGTTTTAGAATTAGCCGCCCGTGGACATCAAGTTAGCGCTTTCGCACGCCATAGCGATAAAGTAGCAAAAGCGGATAATATTCAAGCGATTGCCACCGACGTGAATGCTGATGATTTTGCTGAAAAATTGATCGGATTTGATGCCGTGGTCAGTGCATTTAACCCAGGTTGGGACAATCCGAATCTGGCCGCCGATTTCAAAAAAGGCGCTAACAGCATTGTTGAAGCCGCTAAAACTGCAAAAGTGCGGTATTTGTTGGTTATCGGTGGTGCAGGCAGCCTAAATATCGCACCGAATCTGCAATTGGTTGACAGTTCGGACTTTCCAGCAGAGGTCTATCCGGGCGCAAATGCCGCACGTGAATTGCTCAACAATTTAAAAGCACGACGCGATCTTAACTGGGCGTTTCTCTCGCCGGCGGCTATGTTTGCGGTAAATCCGGTTCGCTTTGAACGCACAGGAAAATATCGCGTTGGTAAAGATGATGTGCTGCTTGATGCTCAAGGCGCCCCAGCAGATATCAGCGTGGCAGATCTAGCCTGCGCCATCGCCGATGATGTGGAGCAGCAACGCCATTTACAGCAACGTTTTACCGTGGCGGAGCTGTCATAATAGCAAGTCATCACTAAAAAGGGCAGAATATGATCTGCCCTTTTCGTTCTGCGTTTAATGCTTAATATCTTAAGTCTTAACGCATGGTCACAAACTCTTCCGAGCCGGTCGGATGAATCGCGACGGTGTTATCGAAGTCGGCTTTGGTCGCACCCATTTTTATCGCTACGGCGAAGCCTTGGATCATTTCGTCCACACCAAAACCGATGCCGTGCAAGCCGACGATTTTTTCATCCGGTCCGGCGCAGACCAATTTCATACGGCATGGTTGACGGTGCTGAGTCACGGCGGTATACATCGCAGTAAACGAGGATTTATACACTTTCACGTTGGCTTCACCATATTGTTCGATCGCTTGCGGTTCGGTCAAACCGATTGTGCCGATTGGCGGGTGGCTGAACACCACCGTCGGAATCAAATTATAATTCAAATGTTCATTCGGTTTATGGTTAAACAGACGTTCCGACAAACGACGTCCTGCCGCCACCGCAACCGGTGTCAGTTCCACTGCACCGGTGTTGTCACCAACCGCATAAATACCTTTGACATTGGTATTTTGGAACTTATCCACCGGAATATAGCCTTTGGCATTAGTCTCAACGCCTGCTGCTGCTAAATTCAGGTTGTCAGTTGCCGGTTCGCGACCGATTGCCCACACCAGCGTATCCACGGTTTGTTCACGTCCATCTTCCAGTTTCACCGTTAAACTGCCATCGGCATTTTTCACAATCGCCTGTGGAATCGCATGAGTATGCAAGGTTGGACCTTCGCTGCTTAAGACTTCCAACAAGGTTTCCACAATCAGCGGATCAAAATTACGCAACGGGGCGTGTTGGCGCACAAACAGGTGGGTTTCCACCCCCAAGCTGTGCAACACGCCAGCCAATTCAATCGCAATATAACCGGCACCGACCACGGCGACCCGTTTTGGTAAGGCATTTAAGGCAAATACGCCGTCGGAATTAATGCCGTATTCCGCACCTTTGATGTTCGGCATCGACGGACGCCCGCCGGTGGCGATCACGATATGATCGGCGCTAATCTGCTCGCCGTTCACTTCAACCGTATTGTGATTGACGAATTTGGCAAAACCATGAATGACATCAACTTTATTGTTATTCAATCCCCGCTCATACGACTGGTGAATGCGCTCGATATACGCTTGGCGGTTTGCCACCAAGGTGGAAAAATTAAAGCTGTTCAGCTTCACATCAAAACCGTAATCCGCCGCATACAAATTGATCGCTTCTGCGATCTGAGCACCGTACCACATCACTTTTTTTGGTACACAGCCGACGTTGACGCAGGTTCCACCCAAATATTTTGCTTCGATCAGCGCACACTTTTTGCCATAACTGGCGGCACGATTAATCGAGGCAATGCCGCCGCTGCCACCGCCGATAGCGATATAATCATAATGTTTGCTTGTCATACTCTTGTCCTTAGCTGATTTATTTATAAAATTGTGCTGATTCTGCCGAAAAAAGGAGCAAAAAGCCATTCAATAAAACTGATTATTTTAATTGCTGCCAGCAATCTCCCAGTCGCAACCGCACTTTGGCTCAATATTTGCACATTTACTGCTTATTCTGGCGTGATCCATTCCACTTTCCATGAACCGGTATTTTCCGGTACTAACGTTTTGCTTAAATACGGCAAAATTGCTTTCATTTCGCCTTCCAACGTCCACGGCGGATTAATCACAATCATGCCGCTGGCAGTCATACCACGCTGATCCGAATCGGGACGCAGCGCCAATTCGATCTGTAAGATTTTGCGAATGCCGCTCTGTTCCAAACCACGCACAATCCGTTTAACATGCTGACGCAACACTACCGGATACCAAATCGCATAAGTGCCGGTAGCAAATCGTTTATAACCTTCCTCAATCGCCTGCACCACTAAATCGTAATCCTCTTTTAACTCATAAGGCGGATCGATCAGCACCAAGCCACGTCGCTCTTTTGGTGGTAGCACCGCTTTCAGTTGTTGGTAGCCGTTATCCCTTTTACAAGTGACATTCTCAACGGTCTTAAAATTATTACGCAACAGCGGAAAATCACTCGGATGCAGTTCGGTAAACAGCGCCCGATCTTGCGCTCGCAGCAAGTTAGCAGCGATTAACGGCGAACCGGGATAGTGCTTCAACAGTACACCATAATTCAGTTTTTTCACCTGTGCCAAATAATCGGCAACCTCTGGCGGCAGATCATCACGCTGCCATAAACGGGCAACTCCGTCCTGATATTCCGCCGTTTTTTCTGCTTCGTAAGTGTTCAAGCTATAACGCCCGACCCCGGCGTGGGTATCGAGATAGAAAAAGCCTTTCTCTTTTTGTTGCAATGCACGGATAATCCTCAGTAATACAATGTGTTTCAATACGTCGGCATGATTGCCGGCATGAAAGCTGTGGCGATAGCTCAGCATAGTCCGTCCTTGTTGATCATAAATTGGCAACAGTTTACCGCACTTTGCGCGCTTTTTCTTTATTCTTCGCTTGAATTCAGGTAAAACATACCGCACTTTAGTTTAATGATTATACAAACAACAAAGAGAACAATGATGACCAATCCTTTATTAAACCAAAGCGGTTTACCGCACTTTTCTAAAATTGAGCCACAGCACGTGGTGCCGGCGATTGAACAGTTGATCGAACAAGCCCGCCAAACCGTCGAAAAAGTATTGCAGCAACCGCACTTTAGCTGGGATAACTTAGTACAGCCGCTAAGCGAAGTCGGCGATCGACTGGGACGCACTTGGTCGCCGGTCAGCCATTTGAATTCGGTGAAAAACAGTCCAGAACTGCGCGAAGCCTATCAAGCCTGCTTGCCGTTGCTGTCAGAATACAGCACTTGGCTCGGACAGCATCAAGGGCTATTCGCTGCTTATTCGCAACTGAAAAACAGCAGTGAATTTGCCACCTTATCGATTGCACAACAAAAATCGATTAACGATACTCTGAAAGATTTCGAACTTTCCGGGATTGCGTTAGCGCCGGAACAACAGCAGCGCTACGGCGAAATTGTGGCACGGCTGTCCGAGTTAAGTTCAGAATTCAGCAATAACGTATTGGATGCCACCATGGGCTGGGACAAACTGGTTGCTGATGCAGCTGAACTGCAAGGTTTATCGGAATCCGCATTGCAAGCAGCGCAAGAGTCTGCGCAAAGCAAAGAACTGGACGGCTACCGTTTCACCTTGGAATTTCCAAGTTATTTACCGGTGATGACCTACTGCGAAAACCGCACTTTGCGCGAAGAGATGTATCGAGCCTTTAACACGCGCGCTTCCGACCAAGGACCAAACGCTGGCACTTGGGATAACAGCGCCTTAATCGACGAAATGCTGCAACTCCGTTTTGAATTGGCACAATTGCTCGGCTTTGCCACTTATGCCGACTACTCGCTAGCCACCAAAATGGCGGAAAGCCCGCAGCAAGTATTGGATTTTCTACAAAATCTGGCAACTCGCGCCAAGCCGCAAGGGGAAAAAGAACTAGCCGAACTGAAAGCCTACACCGCCCAAGAGTTCGGCGTCAACGAGCTAGAGCCTTGGGATATCGCCTTCTATAGCGAAAAACAGAAACAGCATCTATTTGCGATCAATGACGAAGAACTACGCCCGTATTTCCCGGAAAATCGCGTGTTGAACGGCTTGTTTGAAGTGGTAAAACGCATTTTCGGGATCACGGTAAAAGAGCGGTTTGATGTGGATGTCTGGAATGACGAAGTGCGGTTTTTTGAGCTGTATGACAGCAGTAACCAACTGCGCGGCAGTTTCTATCTCGATCTATACGCCCGTCCGCACAAACGTGGCGGCGCATGGATGGACGCCTGCATCGGGCGCAAACGCCTTGTTAACGGCGAAATCCAAAAACCGGTTGCCTATCTGGTGTGCAATTTCAACAAACCGATTGGCGACAAACCAGCGCTGTTTACCCACGACGAAGTCACCACACTGTTCCACGAATTCGGACATGGCATTCACCATATGCTGACGCTGATCGATGTTGACGGAGTCTCCGGCATCAACGGCGTGCCGTGGGATGCGGTCGAACTGCCAAGTCAGTTTATGGAAAACTGGTGCTGGGAAAAAGAGGCGTTGGATTTTATTTCCGGCCATTATCAAACCAATGAACCACTGCCAAACGAGAAACTAACTCAGCTACTTGCCGCCAAAAATTACCAAGCCGCGATGTTCGTTTTACGTCAACTGGAATTCAGCCTTTTCGATTTCCGCCTACACTACGAATATGATCCGAAACTCGGCGTACGCGTGCTGGAAACCTTGCTACAAGTGAAGCAACAAGTTTCATTGTTCAAAATTATCGACTGGGTTCGCACCCCACATTCGTTCAACCATATTTTCGGCGGCGGGTATTCCGCTGGTTACTACAGCTATTTATGGGCAGAAGTACTGTCTGCCGATGCGTTTTCGTTATTTGAAGAACAAGGTATTTTCAATCCGCAAACCGGACAAGCCTTTTTGGATCACATCCTCACCCGCGGCGGCTCAGAAGAACCAATGGAACTGTTCAAACGCTTCCGTGGCCGCGAACCGCAACTGGATGCGTTATTAAGACATAAGGGAATTGCCAATTAGACCGCACTTGGGTATTAAATCAACAGATTAGAGGGGCAAAAACCCCTCTATTTTTAACGACAAATCTTGGCGACAACGTTATACAAATCAATACCAAAAGTCGCTATTAAAAAATTCAATAGCGGCATTTGTACAATAAATATTAGGGTCTGTTGATGTTTGTTTATAATTTGAACTATAGACACTAATTAAAGTGTGATTCATGCACATCAGCAAGTTGGCGTAGTTTTTTCAAAATAATATTTAGCGCTACGCCGTAAGCCGGGACGAAGAATAGTAAGCCGACAAACATTTTGAACAGGTAGTCTACCACGCCAAGCGCAAACCAGTTTTCCGCCATAAACGGATCGCTGCTTTGGTAAAATGCAATCGCAAAAAACATTAAGGTATCGCAAGCACTGCCGAAAGTCATCGAGCAACTAGGTGCAATCCACCAGGTTTTTAATTGGCGTAAGCGATTGAAGACTAACACATCTAATAACTGCCCGAACACATAAGCGGCAAAGCTGGCGATCGCAATCCGGAAAACAAACAGATTGAACTCACCAAGTGCGGTCAGCCCTTGAAATTGCTGATCAACAAATAAGGTGGACACCAGATAGCTGATGATCAACGCCGGAATCATCACCACAAAAATAATCTGGCGCGCTTCTTTGGCACCAAATACCCGCACCGTGAGATCGGTCGCCAAGAAAATAAATGGGAAGGTTAACGTGCCCCAAGTGGTATGAAAACTAAAATCACTGAACGGCAACCGCACTTCAAAGGCGTACTGCACCAAATAGTTGCTGGCAGTGATGATCAGAATATGGAAAAAACTCAAGATAATTAACGCATGGCGTTTTTGTTGCGTGTTAAACAACGCAGAAGTGGAAAACATATCACTACCTTTTTGTTTATGTTGGGGGCGAGGGAACC
The DNA here is from genome assembly GCF_006228025.1 of Testudinibacter crocodili. NCBI lineage: Bacteria > Pseudomonadati > Pseudomonadota > Gammaproteobacteria > Pasteurellales > Pasteurellaceae > Testudinibacter > Testudinibacter crocodili. Next base: position 75,981 of record NZ_VDHF01000018.1, on the reverse strand, counting down.
CAAATATTGCGATTAAATCATAAAAGAGCGGTGATGATACGGATTTTTCTTTAAAACGCAAGCAGCAAAATAAATGCGTTTTTTATTTTCAAATAGTAAATTTAGGTTAGTAAAATGTAAAACATATGCAAAGCTGTGATTAATACTTGATAAAGTAAACTTTTACATTAAGATTTGACTCTAAATCAAAATTTACGGTTTAAAATTTAACCATAAACAGCATTTTGTTGATGTAAATCAAATAAAAACGACTAAAAATAAACCACTGTAGATATGAATTGCTGGTTCTTCGGCAATAAACTATCAGTACGCAGCATTAAATAAAAAATTTCTTTCCCCACGTTTACTTACTTTTATTAAATAACCCAAACGAATAACTCTACTCACACAAGGAAATCTGATATGAACTTATCTTTTATCGAAAATAAATTGGCGCAACAAACGACACTGACAACGCATGCGCGTTATAAAACGACAGCCCGTCCGGGGGAGGTTTATAATTTAATTGATCCTGAAACCGGTATGTCACCAAAAGATTTAGAGGTTTCACGACAAGGTGATGATTTAGTTTTAAGAAGCGCTGAAGCAGATATCGAAGTTCATATCGAGGGTTTTTGGCAACATTGTCTACCGGGTGAGCAACAATGTTATGCAGTTTTAGACACTACTGGTGCAAACATTACAGAAATAGGACAAGTGACCATTACTCAAGATGGTCCTGTATTGGAGCATTTATTAGCAGGACAAATTGGTACATTAGAAGCAAGCAAAGCCGGTATATGGTTATGGGTCGGTGCATTTACCGCCGGCTTACTCGGTGCAATTAGCGCAGCCTCTTCCAGTAGCAACGGAAGAAGTGGAAATCATGAAAATAATCAAGACACTATTGCACCAGATCAACCTACTGCTGCCATCAATCAAGCAGGAACACAATTGAACGGTAAAACCGAGGCCAATGCTACCGTAATTGCCATGCTACCCGATGGTAGTACCCCTAGCACTACTGCTGATGCAGAAGGTAACTACATCATTTCATTAAACCCCGCTCTGACTAACGGAGAAACTGTACACGTCGTCGCAAAAGATGCCGCAGGCAATAGTAGCAAACCAAGCGTGGTCAACGCAGCTGATACCACAGCACCAAATAGTCCGACAGCCGAAGTAAGTCAAGATGGAAAAGTTGTAACTGGTAAAGCCGAACCAAATAGCACTGTGACTATTAAAGATCAAGTCGGTAATATTATCGGAATAGCAAAAGCTGATACTAACGGAGAGTATAGTGTCGTATTAACTAATCCACAGACTAATGGACAAACAATTACTGCAACCGCAACTGATGTCGCAGGTAATACTAGTGGTGAAGCCAGTGCCTCAGCACCAGATATCACTGCACCAGCAGCACCTTCAATTATAGTTTCTGATATTAACCCAACAGACAATACTCAAACTATTCGCGGTAAAGCAGAACCAGGTAGCACGATTACCTTAAAAGATAGCGATGGTAAGACCATTGCAACTGTTATTACGAATGCAAACGGAGAATATAGCTATACCACAGATAAGCCATTTAGTAATGGCGAAGAGATCACTGCTACTGCCAGTGATACAAACAATAATAGTAGTTCGCCTGCAGCTGCAAATGCACCAGATACTACCTCTCCAAATAACCCAACTAATGTTATGGTTTCTCCAGAAGATGGTGCAACCGTAACCGGTCAAGCCGAGCCAAATAGTAATATCACCGTCAAAGATGAAAAAGGCAATATTATTGGTACTGGAAAAACTGACGCTGGCGGTAATTTTAGTATTAATCTGACCAACCCACAAACCAATGGGCAAACAGTTAGCGTAACCGCCACTGATACGTCCGGTAACACGAGTCCAAGCAGCAATGCCAAAGCACCTGATTTAACTGCTCCGGATATGCCTACCGGTGAAATTTCTGACGATGGCACGGCTGTTATCGGTAAAGCTGAGCCAGGTAGTACGGTTAAAATTTATGATAAAGACGGCAATGAAATCGGTACTGCTATTGCTGATAACGACGGAAACTATGGTCCGGTTACTCTGAAAAATGGTCCTTATTTATCTGGTGATGATATTTGGGCAAATGCTAGCGATCAAAGTGGCAATAGCAGCAAGAACTCTGCAATCCATACTAAAGATACAACCGCGCCGGCTGCACCGCAGGCTACAATTTCCAATGACGGCACAACTGTGAGTGGAAAAGCAGAGCCAAACAGCACTGTCACGATCAAAGATGCAACCGGTAACGTATTAGGAACCGCTATTGCTGATGTTGACGGTAACTATAACGTCCTATTAACAACACCACAAACTAACGGACAAGTACTAACTGCAACTGCAACTGATGCAGCAGGTAATGCAAGTTTACCGACTGATGTTACTGCACCGGATACCAGCGTACCAACTGCTCCAACGCTTGCAATTAGTAGCGATGGCACAACTGCAAGTGGCACCGCCGAACCAAACAGCAAGGTAATCATTCGTGATGCACAAGGTAATAAAATTGGTGAAGCAACAGCAGATAAGGACGGAAACTATACTGCGCCACTATTCCCTAATCAAACTAACGGTGAAACATTACAAGCCACAGCAACCGATAAAGCAGGCAATATTAGTGAGCCAACCAGTGCAACCGCACTTGATACCACCGCTCCAGCTGCGCCAACGGTAACTGCAATTTCGGCAGATGGTTTAACCGTAACCGGTAAAGCTGAGCCAAACAGCACAGTCACGATTAAAGATGCTACCGGTAATATACTAGGAACAGCCGTTACGGATAAGAATGGCAATTACAGCGTTCCATTGAATGCAGCGCAAACTAACGGACAGCCTTTGACTGCAACATCCACCGACGCTAGCAACAATGTTAGCCCTGAAACCCCTTTCATTGCCAATGACAGCTCTGCACCAGCCACACCGGCAGTCGCGATCAATCAAGACGGCACAACTGCCAGCGGTAGTGCAGAACCGGGTAGTACTGTTAGCATTAAAGATGAAACAGGCAAAGAAATTGGAACTACGATCGCAGACAAAGACGGGAAATATAGTATTCCACTTAACCCTGCCTTAACTAACAGTGAAAAAGTTACTGCAACTGCAACTGATGCATCAGGCAACACCAGTCCGGCTGCTACGACAACCGCTCCCGACAGTACTGCGCCTGAGCAACCAAACGCCTTTATTAGCCAAGACGGCGCAACCGTTAGTGGTACCGCAGAACCAAACAGCACTGTAACCATTAAAGATAAAGATGGTAATGTGTTAGGCACAGCAACTACTAAAGCTGATGGTACTTATAGCATTCCTCTGAGTAAACCACAAACTGATGGGCAAGCTTTAACTGCAACCGCAACAGATAATGCAGGCAACACCAGTAAGCCAGCTGCTGTCAATGCGCCTGATTTAACACCGCCAGCAACCCCAACGTCAGCGGGCACTCTCTTGGATAACGTTGATACCCTAAACGGCACCCCATTAACTGAGGGTAATGAACAGAAAATTACAGCAACGAGCAATAACCACAGTAATGATAGCACCCCTAGTTTGGTTATCCCGAAAGCTATCGCTGACGCAGCAGCCACTGATGGTAACAGCTTAAAATTAGTCGTTGATGGTGTTGCTGTTGATGCTGTCGCAACCCAAGATGCTGAAGGTAATACCGTCTTAACACCAAAAGAGCCGTTAAGCGATGGACAACACAGTGTTAGTTATCTGCTACAAGATAAAGCCGGCAATCAAAGTGATGCTGCACCAGCAACGACTTTCACTGTAGACACCCAAGCGCCGGAAAAACCAGCAGCACCGACGTCTTATAAAGATGATTTAGGCTCTATCAAAAATGATACCAGCACTGCAGCAGCAACAGATGATACTACACCGGGAATTAATATTGGTGAAATTCCAGAAGGAACAACACCAAAATTGTACGTTGATGGCGTCGCAGTAGAAGCTGAGATAACGGTTAATGACGATGGCACAACGACTTTAACACCGAAAACAGCCTTGACTGACGGAGCTCATAATTTAGCTTACAGCCTGACTGATGCAGCAGGCAATGAAAGTGCGGTTAGTGATCCGATTGCAATCACCGTTGACACCGCCGCACCGGCTAAACCTGCTGCACCAACATCTTATCAAGACAATGTCGGTACACAGCAAAGCGAAACCAGCAGTGCAACAACAACCGATGACACCACTCCGGGGATTAATATCGGCAAAAATCTAACCGATACACCAAAATTATACGATGCAGACGGCAAAGAAATTCCGGCAACATATAACCCAGAAACCGGTACATTGACACCAAATTCACCGTTGTCTGAGGGAGAAAATAAATTAAGTTATACCCTAACAGACGCCGCTGGAAATGAAAGTGAGAAGAGTGATCCAATCACGATTAACGTTGACACTACCGCACCGGCTAAACCTGCTACACCATCTTCTTATAAAGATGATGCAGGTTTGGTAAAAAATGATGTCAGTACTGCAGAAAAAACTGATGATAGCACACCAGGTATCAATATCGGCACAGTTCCAGCAGGAACAACACCAACACTATATGTTGATGGTGAAAAAGTGGAAGCAGAAGTAACTGTGAATGCAGACGGCACGACAACCCTAACGCCAAAAACAGCATTGGAAGATGGTGCTCATAATATCACTTACACACTAACAGATACTGTGGGTAACACCAGTGAGCAAAGCGATCCGATTGCCATTACTGTTGATACTGCCGCTCCAGCGAAACCTGGAGCACCAACATCTTATAAAGATGATGTCGGTTCAGTCACCAATAATACTAGCACTGCAGCAACTACCGATGACACCACTCCGGGTATCAATATCGGTATTGTGCCAGAAGGTACTACACCGAAACTCTATAATTCAAACGGTGAAGAAATTCCAGCAACTTATGATGCAACAACCGGTACACTGACACCAAATTCACCATTGCCTGAAGGCGAAAACCACCTGAGCTACAGCTTAACTAATGCTGATGGTGCCGAAAGTGAGAAGAGCGATCCGATTACTATCGCTGTTGATACCACCGCACCAACAACACCAACGACTGCGGCAACAGTAACGGATAATGTTGATGCCAGTGGTGCTCCTTTAGAACCATCGGAAACCGTTATTAATAATGGCACCACTAATGACAGCACACCAAGCATTACAATTCCAAAAGATCAAGCTGATCAAGGAACCCCACAGTTAGTTGTTGATGGTAAAGTAGTACCTAGCACAGTTGTCACTAATGCTGATGGTAGTGTGACCTTAACACCAACCACACCACTAGATGACGGAAGTCATAGCTTAAGCTATAACTTGACTGATGCAGCCGGTAATACCAGCGGTAATGCGCCAGCTGTGACCGCCACAATTGATACTAAACTATCTGCTATCAGCGTAACCTTACCAAGTAATACTAGCAGTGAAATTACGCCAACAGAGTTAGGAACAAACACCACTGTTCCGGTAAAAGTAAACTTTACAACCCCTACTAATGTTGCTGTTGGTGATACTGTAACAGTTACAGATAATGCGGGTAATACACGTACTGTAATTGTAACCCAAGCAGATATTGATGCTAAAGGAGTAACTGTTCAATTACCACTTCCAGCCGAAGACGGTGAATTAGTCGTTAATGCCAGCATCACTGACCCGGCAGGCAACAGTGTAGAGGCAACTGAAGCCAAAGCTGTACTGAACTTGTTACCACCGGGTACACCAATACCACAAATTGATGCTGACACCAATAATGACGGCTACATCAATGCGGCTGAAAGTACAAATATCAATTCCAAAACAACTGTTACAGTGAGCATTCCAACAGAAGATGGAGAAGGCTTCAGTGCAGCTAAAGCAGGCGATATTCTGACCTTGTATGCAGCAGACGGTACAACCGAACTAGCTACTCACACTTTAACAGATGCGGATATTACCAAAGGTAGCCACACCTTTTCCGATCTTGTCCTGCCAAGCAATGGAACATTTGAAATCAAAGCTAAGTTAGCAGATGGCGCATTGGCTGATCCAGGTTGGACTGCGGGTACTCCTGGTAACGATAAAGTCACTATTGATAGCACTTTACCAACAATTGCAATTACTTCTGATATCACAACGGTCAACAGTACCACGACTGCAACCTTAACCTTCACACTCAGTGAAGCCAGCACCGACTTTATTTTAGATGATGTAATTGTTTCTAACGGCGGCAGTTTGTCAAATTTCCAAAAAACAGGGGAATTAACTTATACCGCACTTTTCACTCCGACAGCAAACACAGAAGTCACCGCAACAGTGAGTATCGCCAGCGGTAAATTCAGTGATGTGGCAGGCAACCAAAATGCCGATGGCGAAGAAGCAAATAACAGCGTCAGTATTACGGTTGATACTATTGCACCAATTCAACCAACCATCAAATTAGCCAATGATAGTGGTGAAAATGATAGTGACGGAAAAACTAATGACGGTACATTGACTATTACAGCAGACCCGACAGCAACAACAGTTGTAAAAGCAACAAAAACTAATGGTGATACAGTCGAGATCACACCAAATGGCGACGGTAAATATATTCTTCCGGATGGTGAATATAGTAATATTACTATTACTAGTACAGACGACGCAGGCAATGAAAACAAGGCTAATTTAGACGCCGTAACTGTTAATAGTGCTAAACCAATATTAACCAGCACTGCCTTTGAGTATGATGAAAATCGAGAAACCGATTATGCAATCGGGACAGTTACTGATACAACCGGTAGTACAATTGCTCAATACCGTATTGTTTCAGGAAATGAGAGCGGTTATTTTGAGATCAATCCTCAAACCGGCGCTATCAGCTTAACTGCTGTAGGTGCCTCAGCAACTGCCGCTTCAAATGATTTTGAGACGACACCGAATAGCTTTACACTTGTAGTCAATGCTACGGATGAGATGGGCAATGTATCTGACAACACCAATATAACTATTACCGTCAAAGATGTTGCCGATGAACAAAAACCGACAATTTCATCAGAAACCTTTGAATATATGGAAAATCAAAATCTATCTAGTACAACTGCGAGTCTAAATGGTGTTGTCGGTAAAATTACAACTGCTGCAGATGATGTCGGTGTAGTTAGTTACCAATTTACTGAAACCGGTAACGATACTAGTGCGGATGGCTTCTTTAAAGTAGACAATAACGGTAACGTAACTATCACAGCTGCAGGTATTACTAATGCAGAAACCAACGACTATGAAACCGGTAAAAACAGCTTTATTTACGGAATCCAAGCAAAAGATGCTGCAGGCAATGTCTCTGATTCCGCGGATTTCACTTTTACACTACTCGATAACAATGCACCAGTGTTACCACAAACGCTGATAGTTAATTACTTTGAAAATGCGCTATCAAGTGATTCTTTAGGAACCGTCACTGCAACGGATGCGGACAGTGTTGACGTAAGCGGGTTAAAATACTACTTCGTCAATTCAGACGGTACAACCAGCACCACCAGTGCCGATGGAGCTTATGCCATTGATGGGAGCAATTTCCGCCTAACTGCGCAAGGTGGGGCATTAGAATCTGTGAGCAGTGCAGCAGCAACTACGCCATATAACGATTATGAAGCAGTAGGGCACCCTGATAATGGTTTTACCGGCTATAAAGTGATTGCTATCGATCCACGTGGTGAGAAATCAGCTGAAATGGATGTCACGTTTAAAGTAAATAATGTTATTGGCGTCTTACGTCTAGACCGCTATTTAAGCCCAACACAAGGGGTCAATGATGATGGCACTAACAGCGGTAATAACATGACCTCAGATGAAAACGATAAAATCTATATCGGCTGGACAGAAACCGGAAAATTAAATGTTGATTATCCAGATATTGGCGGTAATCAAAATGATCCGAAACAAGGGCTTTACACTGCGGGTGGTGACGACTTTGTACAGCTTTACGGTAGTGTGGGTAACTCCTCCGGTTATGTCCGAACCGTTGATTTAGGTACAGGAAACGACACCTTCTTAGTCGGCTCGCAAATTCGCCAAGGTGCTATTATTAACACTGGTGACGGTGATGACCGCATTGTTGTCGGCAACAATCTACAAACACAAGGCTGGGCTATCGGCATCCGAGAAGGCGCCAAAGTATCCATGGGGAACGGCGATGATTATTTAGAAGTAACAGGCAATAATGGGCTGCAAGATAATGGCACAACTGTTGATATGGGCGACGGAAATAATATTATGAAAGTCGGCTATGTGAATAATGGCTCAAGTGTTATCTTCGGTTCAGGCAACGACCAATTGACTGTCACTGGTGATATCGGTACCGGAGCGGGAATGGCATCGATTAAAATGGGTGCAGGTGACGATATTGTGACGTTAGGTGGCCGAGATCCTGACGGTATTATCGACGGCGGTGCCGGTTTTGACACCATTGTTCTGACGTCATCTCAAGCCGGAGGCAACTTCTATCACTTGATCTCGACCCAATCCGGAAGTTCACAAGGCGGATTTATCGGCTTTGAGAAAATAGTATTGCAAAATAATGCTACAGTCGATATTCGTTACAATGACTTATTACGCGATACGACCAATGAAGGTCCATTGCATATTCAAGGCGGCACTGCCAATAAAGTAGATTTGGGCGCTAATAACTGGAACAGTGACGGCGCAGATAAAGCTAAACTAGATGATAATGGCAGTTGGAGTAAATCAGGTACACAGCAAGTTGCTGATGGTATCACATACGATGTATGGCATCACAGCAATGCCGGCGCTGAAACCTCAAACGATGTTTGGATTCAAACCGGTGTAATCGTGATTTAATCCGAGCATACTTTTAACCCGTTATTCAAGCCCTGCAAGCCGAGTGCTTTGCAGGGCTTTTTTGCAAATTGCATAATCAATAATTGAGTTCAACCACACTTTAATATAAACTATTCTCCCGTCCTGATAAGATTTTTTATTCTTTCCATCATCATTTCATATACAAACTGGATTTCAAATGGCGACCAATTATATTTTTGTGACGGGCGGTGTGGTATCTTCCCTCGGTAAAGGTATTGCTGCGGCATCACTTGCGGCAATTTTAGAAGCGCGTGGTCTGAACGTGACCATGATGAAGCTGGATCCCTACATCAACGTTGACCCCGGCACCATGAGCCCAATTCAACACGGTGAAGTGTTTGTGACTCAAGACGGCGCCGAAACCGATCTGGATTTAGGGCATTACGAGCGCTTTATCCGCACCAAAATGACCAAACGCAATAACTTCACCACCGGTAAAATTTACTCCGAAGTGTTGCGCAAAGAGCGACGTGGCGACTATTTGGGCGCCACCATTCAAGTGATTCCGCATATTACCAATGAGATTAAAGCGCGCGTGATTGACGGTGCAGCCGATCATGATGTGGCGATTGTCGAAGTCGGCGGCACGGTGGGCGATATAGAGTCGCTACCATTTTTGGAGGCCTTGCGTCAATTGGCAGTACAGGTCGGGCGTGAGCGCACGCTATTTATGCACTTGACGTTGGTTCCGTACATTGCCGCCGCTGGCGAGCTGAAAACCAAACCGACTCAACATTCGGTCAAAGAGCTGCTGTCTATCGGCATTCAACCGGATATTCTGATTTGCCGTTCCGATCGCAGCATTCCGGCAAACGAACGCGCCAAAATCGCATTGTTCTGTAACGTGCCGGAAAAAGCAGTGGTGTCATTAAAAGACGTCAGTTCGATTTACCAGATTCCGGCAATGCTGAAATCACAGGGTTTAGATCAATACATCTGTCAACGCTTCCATTTTGACTGCCCAGAAGCGGATTTAAGCGAATGGGAACAAGTGCTGTATCGTGAAAGCAATCCAAGCAACGGCGATGTCACAATTGGTATGGTCGGTAAATATATCGAACTTCCAGATGCTTACAAATCGGTAAATGAAGCGCTGAAACACGCTGGGCTCAGCAACCGTTTAACAGTTAACATCAAATATATTGATTCGCAAGACGTGGAATCAAAAGGCACCGATCTGCTGAAAGGCTTAGACGGGATCCTAGTGCCGGGTGGCTTCGGTTACCGTGGTGTCGAAGGCAAAATCATGACTGCACAATACGCCCGTGAGAACAACATTCCGTATTTGGGTATTTGCTTGGGAATGCAGGTTGCCTTGATCGAATATGCGCGCAATGTTACCGGCTTAATCGGCGCAAATTCGACTGAATTTGATAAAAATAGCCCATATCCGGTAGTCGGTTTGATTACTGAATGGCAAGATGCCGAAGGCAAACTGGAAACTCGTACCGAAACGTCAGATCTCGGCGGCACCATGCGTCTGGGCGCTCAACAATGCCATTTGATCGACGGCACTCAAGCGCGTGAAATCTACGGCGCAGCAACCATTGAGGAACGCCACCGTCACCGCTATGAAGTAAACAACAATTTATTACCGCAAATCGAAGCCGCCGGTCTGAAAGTCAGCGGTTTGTCGGCGGATAAAAAGCTGGTAGAAATCATCGAAATCCCAACTCACCCTTGGTTTGTCGCGGCACAGTTCCACCCGGAATTCACCTCAACCCCGCGTGACGGACACCCGTTATTTAGCGGATTTGTTAAAGCTGCGAAAGAACATCAGAAAAAGTAATGTATTTGTTAAAATAAAAAAATAATTCAGTGCAGGAAACAACATTCCTGCACTTTTTACAAGACAAATAAATTAAATCGCTTTAGTATATAGCACAGATTTTTAATACTGATTTTAATTTAATCACAAGAGGAAAATACAATGGCAAAAATTGTTAAAGTAATTGGTCGTGAAATTATCGATTCTCGCGGAAACCCAACCGTTGAAGCTGAAGTGCATTTGGAAGGTGGTTTCGTCGGTTTGGCAGCTGCGCCATCTGGTGCTTCTACCGGTTCTCGCGAAGCGTTGGAACTGCGTGACGGCGACAAAACCCGTTTCTTGGGTAAAGGCGTGCTGAAAGCGGTTGAAGCAGTAAACGGACCGATTGCCGCAGCAGTTGTCGGCAAAGATGCCACCAACCAAGCAGAAATCGACCAAATCATGATCGACTTGGACGGCACGGAAAACAAATCTAAATTCGGTGCCAATGCGATTCTGGCGGTTTCTCTGGCGAATGCGAAAGCAGCGGCTGCCTCAAAAGGTCTTCCACTGTACGCTCACATCGCTGAATTAAACGGTACTCCGGGCGTTTACTCTATGCCATTACCAATGATGAACATCATCAACGGTGGTGAGCACGCCGACAACAACGTTGATATCCAAGAGTTCATGATTCAGCCGGTCGGTGCCAAAACCCTGCGTGAAGCATTGCGTATCGGTGCAGAAGTGTTCCACAACTTGGCTAAAGTATTGAAAGGCAAAGGTTTGAACACAGCAGTGGGTGACGAAGGTGGTTTCGCGCCTAACTTAGCGTCTAACGCTGACGCACTGGCTTGTATCAAAGAAGCGGTCGAAAAAGCCGGCTATGTGCTAGGTAAAGATGTGACTCTGGCAATGGACTGCGCCTCTTCCGAGTTCTACAACAAAGAAACCGGCAACTACGAAATGAAAGGCGAAGGCAAAACCTTCACTTCTCAAGAGTTCACTCACTACTTAGAGCAGTTGACTAAAGAGTATCCGATTGTTTCTATCGAAGACGGCCAAGACGAATCTGACTGGGAAGGCTTCGCTTACCAAACTAAAGTATTGGGCGACCGCGTGCAATTAGTCGGTGACGACCTGTTCGTAACCAACACCAAAATTCTGAAAGAAGGGATCGACAAAGGTATCGCGAACTCTATTTTGATCAAATTCAACCAAATCGGTTCTTTGACCGAGACTTTGGCTGCGATCAAAATGGCGAAAGATGCCGGTTACACTGCAGTGATCTCTCACCGTTCAGGCGAAACCGAAGATGCAACTATTGCGGATTTAGCAGTGGGTACGGCAGCAGGTCAAATCAAAACCGGTTCCATGAGCCGTTCTGACCGTGTTGCTAAATACAACCAATTGATCCGTATCGAAGAAGCGTTAGGTGCGAAAGCCCCATTCAACGGTTTGAAAGAAGTGAAAGGTCAAGCATAATTCTTGCCTTAGCTGAATGAAGAAAAGGTTGTTTGAAGCAATTCAGACAACCTTTTTTACGATCAAAACCTGCGATATTTAGGAATACCTATGTTCTATCTAACCCTAGAAGATCAACTGATTATCGGACAAGCGACTCAATTGGGTTCACCCTCGACCCAACATGACTATCTTTCGGTAATGTTTGAAGATGACGGCGAAACCGGTTATTTTTATGCCCTCGACACTCGCCAAACAACCATGCCGATTGTCGATGCGCTGCATATTTATAATACCAGTGCCATCAACGAAAAAGAGATGGCGCGCAAACTGCAAATTTGCTGGTCAGAAGACGGTTGCTTTGCGCTGTTGCTCATCAATGACTATCCGCACGCCGCCTTTGATTTTGTTAAATTAATCGCCTATAACCACAGTAAGTTCCCTGAGCCGGAATTTGGCAGTATGTGGTCACGCAGAGAAATTACTGATGAATTGGTGCAACAATGGCTGAATGCATAACTTTGCGTGAAATGCTATGCAAAGTGCGGTTTAGTTATACCGATTGACCGCACTTTGCGATTTGTTCAAAATTAAAACAGTAATAGCTCTCATTTTTGTTAGGTTTTGCAAATTGATCTAAATCAAACAATAGCTCCGCACTATCAAATCCATATAAGATTATTTTGTTCTTTCTTGCTAATATACTGGGTAATCGTACTGCTAAAGTGCGCTGCTGTACTACTTAATCCTACCAACGTTTACTTAAAAGGATATACACAATGAGTCAAGACGATCAAAAATGCCCTTATGCACACAGCCATCTAACCACTAATGGCGGTGCGCCAGTGGTTGACAACCAAAACAGCATGACAGCCGGTCCACGTGGTCCGTTGTTGGCACAAGATTTGTGGTTAAACGAAAAATTAGCCAATTTTGTACGTGAAGTCATTCCTGAGCGCCGCATGCACGCCAAAGGTTCCGGTGCGTTCGGTACGTTCACCGTTACTCACGACATCACCCAATATACTCGCGCTAAAATTTTTAGCGAAATCGGTAAAAAAACCGAGATGTTTGCTCGTTTCACCACGGTTGCCGGTGAGCGCGGTGCAGCTGATGCTGAGCGTGATATTCGTGGTTTTGCCTTGAAATTCTACACCGAAGAAGGTAACTGGGATTTAGTTGGTAACAACACCCCTGTCTTCTTCTTGCGCGATCCACGCAAATTCCCAGATTTGAACAAAGCGGTTAAACGTGATCCACGCACGAACATGCGTTCTGCCACTTACAACTGGGATTTCTGGACCTTGTTACCAGAAGCATTACACCAAGTCACCATCGTGATGAGTGACCGTGGTATTCCAGCAAGCTACCGTCATATGCACGGTTTTGGTTCGCACACCTACAGCTTCATCAACGCCAATAACGAGCGTCACTGGGTGAAATTCCACTTTAGAACACAACAAGGTATCAAAAACCTGACCGATGCCGAATCTGAAGCGATTATCGGTAAAGATCGTGAAAGCCACCAAAAAGATCTGTATGAAGCGATTGAACGCGGCGATTTCCCGAAATGGACCCTGTTCGTACAAATCATGCCAGAAACCGATGCGGAAAAAGTGTCTTATCATCCGTTCGATTTAACCAAAGTGTGGCCACACAAAGATTATCCGTTAATCGAAGTGGGCGAGTTCGAACTGAACCGCAATCCGGAAAACTTCTTCTTGGATGTGGAACAATCCGCTTTTGCACCAAGCAATTTAGTTCCGGGTATCAGCGTATCACCAGACCGCATGCTGCAAGCACGTCTGTTCAACTATGCTGACGCACAACGTTATCGCTTAGGGGTGAATTTCCACCAAATCCCGGTCAACAAAGCCCGTTGCCCAGTGCACAGTAACCACCGTGACGGCTATGGTCGTGTTGATGGCAACTACGGCAGCTTACCGCACTATGAGCCAAACAGCTTCAGTCAATGGCAAGAACAGCCGCAATATAAAGAACCACCATTGAAAATCACTGGTGATGCGGATTTCTGGGATTATCGTGAAGATGACAGCGATTACTTCAGCCAACCACGTGAACTGTTCCGTTTGATGACACCTGAACAACAACAAGTGTTATTCGACAACACCGCACGTGCCATGGGCGATGCACCTGATTTCATCAAACAGCGCCACATCGACAACTGCACCAAATGCGACCCGGCATACGGCGCAGGCGTGAAAAAAGCATTAGGGTTATAATCAAAAATTGGTTGTAATTCAGTCAAACGGTCCAAGTGCAAATTTGGACCGTTTTTTTATAGCATGTTTAAGCCGCTCTAAAGTGGTTGCCGCTTATTCAAAGTGGATAACAATAGAATCAGCAATACCACCTCTTGCTTATATTCTTTCGCTTGCTGATTTGCCGGAGATTGTGGATCAGCGTATTTGGCACCAGCATTCTGGTCATCGTCGCCTTATTTTATAATAATTGCGGCAAAGACCGGCGTTATCCGTTATATTGATAATCGCAAGGCGAAACGACAAACCGCACTTTGCCTATCTGGCTTCGTTGATGCAGACTTTCAAGAGGAAAAGCTATGCGTTACAACCAATTCCAGCAGCCAATCGGGGCTGCGGTGGAAAATATGACTATCGGCGCAATGCCTGATATCATGCAGTTGCACGGCGAAAGCTGTATGATCGAACGGCTTGATTATGCACGGCATAGCGAGGCGATTTGTGAGTGTTACCTGCAACACACCCAAACAGCGGATTGGACTTATCTGTCACTCGAACCATTTGATGAACCACAGCAAGTGCGGTCTTTGCTGCGCCAATGGGCGGAATCGTCAGATCCTTACTATTTTGTGATTTTAGAATCCCACAGCCGACAAGTGTTAGGCACACTCGCCTTAATGCGGATTGATCGCCACAACCGTAGCATAGAAATGGGCTGGGTGATTTATTCAGATTTATTAAAACGCAGCAAAGCCGCCACCGAAGCGCAATTTTTACTGATGCAGTATGTGTTCGACACCCTGCAATACCGCCGTTACGAATGGAAATGCGATGCGCTAAATCAACGCTCACGCCGTGCGGCAACCCGTTTAGGCTTCCAGTATGAAGGAACGTTCCGCAATGCCGTGGTGTATAAAGGTCGTAGCCGTGATACCGCTTGGTTTTCGATTATCGCTGAAGAATGGCCGCCGCTCAAAACCGCATTCAAGCAGTATTTGGCTGCTGATAATTTTGATCAACAAGGTCAACAACGCCAACGGCTAGCCGCGTTTTTAGCACAATAATTAAATTCAATATTCCCTTCTCCCTTGATGGGAGAAGGTGCCCGAAGGGCGGATGAGGGTGAGATCTCGGTACACTGCACCACACTTTACCCCTCATCCTGATTTTCGCTTCTGAACGAAGCAAAAATCTGTCCTTCTCCCACAAGGGGCGAAGGAATTATTGCTATGATTTAAAACGCTGCGCAAACTCTGCCACTTTTTCCCAATCAGTATATTCCACCTCTTTGCTGGTGTCGGTTTCGCCACCGGTGATTTTCATAATCAAACGGATCATAAAACGATCAAAAAAACCATAACGTGGGTAACGTAATGCCCCGGCGAAAACCGCACTTTGGGTCGGATGCCAGTCGATGCGCTGCAACAATTTACGTGTGTAGGCATTGGTTTCAGGGGTGTTTTTATCCGCTTTGCGCGCCGTGAGATTCACGCTGTAAAATGCGGTTTTTTTACTATTTAACAACGCTGCATGGCGTGCGATATAAGGTTCTAAGGTTTTATTAAAATGCCCGTAACGAATCGAGGCGCCGATGATAATTTGATCGTAGTGCGCCAAATCCTGTTGTTCTGCAACGCTGAGTGCGACTAAATTGACCACCGCACTTTGATCTTGGTTTTGTATTTCAGTCGCTATAACCTGTGCGATTTTTTGGGTTTGTCCGTCAACGGAGGCATAAATAATCAAAGTTTTCATCAATAGTAACCGCTCTTTTTCATTGTTTTTAGCTTTTCCAAAATACCGGTGTGAACAACACCAGCAAGGTAAACACTTCCAACCGTCCGCAGATCATCGCGAAAGTCAGAATCCATTTTGCACTGTCGGGAATGGTAACAAAGTTGCTGCTGATACTGCCCAAACCCGGTCCAAGATTGTTTAAACAGGCAACTACCGCATTAAAGGCATCAAAACTCTCTACCCCGCAGGCAATCACCGCCAGCAAGCACAGAATAAAGATCAGCAAATAGGCGGAAAAAAATGCCCAAATCCCTTGAATAATCCGCTCCGATAGCACCCGATCGCCCAATTTGATCGGCTGTACGATATTCGGATGCACCAAACGGTTCATCTCGCGCTTGCCTTGCACAAACAATAACAGCACCCGAATCACTTTCAAACCGCCGCCGGTCGAACCGGCACAGCCGCCGATAAACGAGGTCATTAATAACAACATCGGCAAAAAAGAGGGCCAGCTGTCAAACGAGGAAGTGGTGAAACCTGCGGTAGTCGAAATCGACACCGATTGCAACAAAGCATGCTCCAGCGCCTCCTTGCTATCGATAAAATGGCTGTAACTGACCAGACTAATCGTACAAATCACCACCAAGCTCAATTGAATAAATAAAAAGGCTTTAAATTCTGGATCAGTGAAATAGAGTTTGAAAATATTGCTTTTGCCCAATTCAAAATAGGCGGAAAAATGCAGTGCGAAGTTACAGCCGGAGATAAACAAAAACACTGCGGCAATCAGGTTAATCGTGGTGCTGTTGAAATAACCGAGACTGGCATCATGAGTGGAAAAACCGCCGATAGAAATCGTGGAAAAACTGTGGCTGATCGCATCAAACAGATTCATTCCAGCCAACCAATACGCCAATGTACACAATAGTGTTAAGGTGGAATAGATCACCCACAACGCTTTGGCAGTTTCGGCGATGCGTGGTCGCATTTTTTGCTCTTTCAGCGGACCGGGCATTTCCGCACGGTACAGCTGCATACCGCCGATGCCCAATAACGGAATAATCGCTACTGCCAATACGATGATCCCCATACCGCCCAGCCACTGCAACATTTGGCGGTAAAACAAAATGGCTTTCGGCAAGCTGTCTAAGCCAACAATCACCGTCGCGCCGGTGGTGGTTAAACCGGAAAAGGATTCGAAAAACGCATTCGCCACATTCAACTGCGGTGAGTCAAACAGCAGAAACGGCAACGCACCGACACTGCCCAGCACCACCCAAAACAGAACCACGATCAAAAAGCCTTCGCGCGAACGCAATTCTTGTTTGTGTGTGTGGGTTGACCACCACAATAGCGCCCCACTTGCCAATGTGATAAAAAACGTTTTGACAAACGCACTGCCACCACCGTCAGCGTAGAGCAACGCAATCAACGCCGGCGCCAGCATGGTGAGCGAAAAGCACATCACTAAAATTCCGACAATGCGAATAATTGACAGTATATGCACGCTGTTTTCTCTTTTACTTTAGGGTCTGTTGATCTTTGTTAATGTTAAGCTGCCGCCACTACGGTTGTAGAGCGCTTGACTGAATTCAGCAAACTGCTCTTCATCGATTGCCAGCCGTAATGCAATCCGCTGTGCGAATTGCTGCTCGATAATCTCGACTTGATACTGTTTCACCAATTGCTGCACCAGCTTGATCTGTTCATAATCACAGCGGAGCGCAAAGGCTTGGCGTTCGATTTTTTCTAGGGTGTTGAGCAATTTCAACGCCTGTTGCACGCCATTGCCGTAGGCGCGCACCAAACCGCCGGTGCCGAGTTGAATGCCACCGTAATAACGCACCACCACCGCACTTATCTCGCCAATGCCACTGCCGAGCAACACATTCAACATCGGCTTGCCTGCGGTGCCGGACGGCTCGCCGTCATCGGAAAAGCCCAACTGCTGCGAATCGTTTGGTCTGCCTGCCACGGCTGCCCAACAGTGATGACGGGCGCTGGGATGCTGCTGTTTAAGCTGCTGCCAAAACGCCTTCGCCTGTTCGATTCCCGACGTTGCTTGCAGATAGGTGATAAAACGGCTTTTTTTAATCTCTTCGCTAAACTCGACCGCACTTTCGGGGATTAAATAACGCATTGTTGCTGTTTCAACTCTGTTTGTAAAGCATTAGCCGCCAAGTGCGGTCAACGCCTGTTGCGTCAGATTTTCTACACCGCTCGCCCTGATCACAATATTATCTTCAGTACGGATGCCGCCATAGGCGCTAAAATACTCAATTTTTTGCCAGTTAAAACGGTTGCCAAGCGGATGATTACGCCACCGCTGTAACAACAGCGGAATAAAATACAGCCCCGGCTCGACCGTCAGCACCATATTTGGCGCTAAAGTGCGGGTACAGCGCAAACTCGGGTAAACCTCCGGTGGCGCTTTGTGGGTACCACGCTGATTCTGCTGAAAGCCCGCCACATCATGCACCTGCAATCCCAAAAAATGTCCCAATCCGTGCGGAAAGAAACTGCGGTTAATCCCTTCTTCAAAAATCTGCTCCGCCGGCAACTGCACCAGCTCAAAATCCTGTAGCATCTGAGCAATCATCTGCTGCATCATGGTATGGTAACTCAGGTAATTATACCCCACTTGTATTTGTTCAATCAGTGCCAGCTTATTGTGTTCTAACACCCGAATCATTTCCGCAAATTCATCATTGGGATTGAAACTGTAGCTGCGGGTGATATCCGAAGCATAACCCAAATGGCTGGCACCGGCATCGAGCAAGAAACTCAAACGCTGCGCTGGATTTTGCTGTTGCAACGCGGTGTAATGCAGCACCGCGCTATGTTGGTTGATCGCCACAATATTGGCATAGGGCACATTCAAGTCCGATTGTTGACTGGCTTGCAGATACGCCAGATTGATCTCAAATTCCGATTTTCCCTCGAAAAAAGCCGTTTGCGCTGCCTGATGTCCTTTTAAGGCGGCAAATTGCGCTTGGTATACACAGGCGATTTCATATTCGGTTTTGCTACTGCGTTGATAATGCAGATAATTTAGTGCTTTTTGCGGATTGATTTGGCGAAAACCCAGCGCCTCTGCCAACCGCACTTCTTCTCCAAAATACAAGCTATGCTGTGGATCGCCAAGATAGGTTTTGATCTCATCGGCATGTTTTAAAATCGTCCATTGAAATTCTTCTGTCCAGAACGCCTGCGGCGCAGGCTGGTGCAAATACCAATAATCGTCGGGCTGATAAAAATACAAGTGCGGTTTGTTGACGCCGTCCAGATATAGCCAACTGCCGCTGGCTTGCGGATGTGGCACAAAATAATTAAACAACGGATTGATTTTAAACGGTTTGGTCTGATCATCCAAAAAATAGCACTGTTCCTGCCCGGCATAAATCCAAATCCCGTCGGCATGGTTGGTTTGCAAAATATCCTGCACCACAGGTTGTAGACTGCGCAAATGTTGTTGAAAAAACGCCTGTTGCGAATTCGACATCAAAAACTCCTAAAATAAGGCTATCTGCGCTATTATATCGCCTAACACAAACAAATAAGTAAAAATTTATGAATCAAATCGAAATTAGTGAAACCTTAGACACCTTGGGATTGCGCTGTCCGGAACCGGTGATGTTGGTACGCAAAGCCATCCGCCATATGCAGGATGGCGAGATACTGTTAGTGATCGCTGACGACCCGGCAACCGCGCGCGATATTCCGAGTTTTTGCCAATTTATGGATCACACCCTGCTACACAACGAAAGTGCGGTTGCGCCTTATCGGTATTGGGTAAGAAAAGGGAGAAATTAGTCAGAAAAACTAAAAAGTAAATTTGCACCGCAAGCCTGAGCATAGCGTTGCAAGCTATTCACACTGGCTCGACTGGCATTACGCTCTAATTTACTGACTGCCGGTTGAGATATTCCCATTCGTTCAGCCACTTGGCGGCTATTCAAGCCCGCTTTGGCACGCATTTGTTGCAGCAATTCTTGCAATTCATCAGCTCGTTTTTCGGTTTGATATAATGCATTCACCTCAGGATCAGCGAGCAAATCTGCTTTAAGTTGTTGATATGTAATCGGCTTAATTTTCATCGGTCATTTCTCCTAAGCGTTTCAATGCAAGTTCAATTTCGAACAGCGGTGTTTTTGCGGTTTTCTTAATAAATGTACGCAAAATATAAATTTTTCGCCCTACCGCAAAAGCAAAAAATGTTCGTGTGATATTTTGTTTTCCCACCCGCAATTCGAATAGCCCATCACCGATAATATCCGTATCCGGATAACGTAACTGATTACCTAGTAACTCTAATTTATCCAGTTTAGCTAAAAGTTTTACTTTCATGATCGGCTCAAGTGCGGTTATTTCGACTACTGCCTCTGGGTGAAACTGTAGTTCAAACATACCAATATCCTATATATTTTTTGATAAGTATAACTTAAAGGTTAATATAACCCAAAGGCTATTTTTAAATATTACAGAGAATACACTAAAGCTGTTTCTCCATCATATAATGCGGCACGCCTTCTTCTTCGTAGCCGTCGCCATAGACCTGATAACCGCACTTTTGATAAAACCCGATTGCCGAATCCTGCGCCCCTAAAATCGCTCGTTGGCTACCATACGCTTTCGCTCGCTTTTCCATCTCTAACATCAAACGCTCACCCAGTTTTTTACCACGCAGCGATGGTAATACCGCAATCCGCTGTAATTTATACACGCCCTCAGCATACGGATAAATCCGCGCGGTTGCCAGTGCTTGGTTGTCAACGCTGTAAAGCGTCAGGTATTCACATTGCGCTTCGAATTCATCAATTTCAATCTCAATGGAGAAACCCTGTTCTTCCACAAAAACGCGTTTGCGAATCTGCAAACCGTCCAAATAAATCGGATCTTGTAATGAGTTTGTCCAACGGGCGTGGATCATCGTGGCTCCTGAAATGACAAAGTGCGGTCAGACCGCACTTTAGATTGAATGAGAATATCAATTTACCCGTTCGCACTGATTTTGGCAAATAGATCATCGTCAATTTTTGTTGCACGGGCATAACTTTCGCGAGCTTGCTGGCGGGCGATGTAGTCGGTGAAAATCGGTTTGGCTTCGATGACTTTAACCACATTGATGCCGAAATCCAGAAACTCCGCCATATACAGATCGGCAGTGCTAAAACGATCACCGCATAAAAAATCTTTCTGCTGCAAGGTTTGCTCAATCGTATTCAAACACTGTGCTAAGTTGCCGTAGCCTAATGCAATACGGTCACTCTCTTTTGGCGTTAGCTGTAATGCGACTTCCATCATTGCGGCTTCTAGCGGACCGGCAAGGAAAAACAACCAGCGGTAATAGACGCCGCGCTGTGGATCATTCAGCGCCGGTGCTAAGCCTTTTTGCGGAAATGCATCGGCAAGATAAACGCAGATCGCTGCACATTCGGTGATCACCGTATCGCCGTGCTTCAACGCCGGCACTTTGCCCATCGGGTTGATCGCCAGATAACCAGCGCCTTTCATGGCGCCAGTGAAATCGGAAAAGACCACGCTTTCATAAGGTACGCCGATCTCTTCCAACATCCAGCGAGCAGTTCGTCCACGCGACATCGGGTGGGTGTATAAGGTTAGTGATGACATTATAATCTCCCTTGATTCAATGATTGTTTGATTGCAAGCTCAATATAAGCGAAGCGCATGACAGTTTTTGTCAGCAGTGTTTATTAGCCACGAGTGCAGTCACCCAAGGTTTTTTGCCAGCGCTGCAACAGCAAAGTGCGGTCCGGTTGGTAGTGTTGGTCACTCAATTCAATCGCAAGAATCCGGTCGGGGCGGAAATGGCGAAACGCTTGGCGCAATTCACACCAAGCGGCGACCAGTTGCGCCTGCTCAAAAAAACCGATGGCGAACGGATAAATGATACGCTGCGAAGACTGTTGTTTTTCATCACGGTAGGTGAGTTTGACTTTCAGTTGTTGCTGAATCGCATGGCGCAGTTTGATAAATACGCCATCCAAAAACGTTGCCGGATTGTTGCTGTTGGCAATAAACAGTGCGCTATTTTGCAACTGTTGTGATAAGTGCGGTGGCAATAAGGCTGAAATTTTACTCAAGCCGTTTTCAGCCGCTTGGCTCAGTTCGCTGTCGGCATAGCGTTTGACCCAACGCATGCCCAGCACCAACGCTTCGATTTCACTTTCTGTCAACATCAGTTTCGACAGTTCAAACTCTTTGCGCAGTAGATACCCGATGCCCGCCTCGCCCTCGATATTGGCGCCTTGTGCACGCAAACTGTCGATATCCCGATACAGCGTGCGCAAACTGATATTCAGCCTTTGCGCCAACAGCGTTCCTTGCAGCGGATATTTATGCCCGAGCAGAATTTGCAGCAAGGTAAATAAGCGCTCACTTTTTGACATCCGATTTCCTTATGCCGACTAACCATCTACCAACTAAAACAAAAGTGCGGTCAGCTTTTGTCTGACCGCACTTGAGATTTACTTCGCTACCTTTAACTGTTGGTAGTAATTTTCATAGATAATCGCCGCATCACCAACATCATCCTGCCAGTAGCTTTTTTGCAGGATTTCCGCCGGTGGATACAGTGAGGTATCGTTGACCATTTCCGCCGGCAGCAGTTTTTGTGCTTCCAGATTCGGGGTTGGGTAGCCGATTTCCAACGCCAACTCTTTTGCCACCTCGGCACTGAGTAAATAGTTGATCAGCTTATGTGCACCATCTGGATTTTGTGAAGTGCTTGGAATGGCTAAGGTATCCACCCATAGCACCGGGCCTTCTTTTGGCCACAGCAGATCGATCGGCGCACCATCTTTGCGGGCAATATAGGCTGAACCATTCCATAGCATACCCAGATCGACTTCACCGGCGACAAACGCATTCGCCGGATTGTCCGAGCTGAACGCCAGCACGTTCGGGCGCAATTTCAGCAGCGCTTCGTAGGCTTGTTTGATCACCGCCGGATCAGTGGTGTTCGGATCCTGTCCCAATTTCAACAACGCGATATTAAAGATCTCGCGCGCATCGTCCAGCAACTGGAGCTGATCTTTATATTCCGGCTTCCACAAATCGCCCCAAGAGCTGATTTTGCTCGAATCTACCGCATCACGATTATAGGCAATGCCCGGTGCGCCCAAAATTTGTGGCAGCGAATATTGGTTATTCGGGTCGTAAGGTTTATTCAGCAAATTCGGATCCAACTCTTTTAATACCGGCAATTTGCTGTGATCCAATGGCATCAACATGCCTTCTTTGCGCATTTTAGAAACGAAATAGTTAGACGGTGCGATCACATCATAACCGCCGTTTTTGCCCAACGTTTTCAAGCGGGCATACATGGTTTCATTCGATTCCAAACTGGAAACAATCACTTTAATTCCGGTTTCTTTGGTGAAATTATCCAACAGCCCACTCGGCACGTATTCGGTCCAAGTGTAGAGATAAACCGTGTCGTTATCTGCTTTTGCCAGACTGTTGATCCCCAACATCATCATTGCTGCCGTGAAAAGTGTTGAGATTTTTTTCATAAATTTGATTCCTTAACTAAACATAATTATATCTAGGGGTCATCGTCCCCCTGCGTATTTTGTTTTTTATACTTAAGCCGATTTGGCTTGTTCATATTGTAAACGGTACTCTACCAAATCTTCAATAGTCACCACCGGATACCCATGCTGCTGCGCAAAATCAATAATCTGCACTGCTCGCGCCATACTGCCATCATCATTAGTGATTTCACAAATCACACCTGCTGGTTGATAGCCCGCCAGTAGTGCCAAATCAACCGATGCTTCGGTGTGTCCACGCCGTGCCAATACGCCACCTGCAGCCGCTTTCAACGGAAATACATGCCCAGGCCGATGTAAATCGCTCGCAACCGCACTTGGGTTGATCGCGGCTTTGATGGTGGTGACACGATCCGCAGCCGAAACGCCGGTGGATACGCCATGTGCCGCTTCAATGGTTACGGTGAATGCGGTTTTGTTGACGCTAGTATTGTCGTTTACCATTGGCGGTAAATCGAGCTTCTTGCAGCGTTCCTCGGTAATACACAAACACACGATACCGCTGCCGTAACGGATTAATTTTGCCATTTGTGCGGTGGTAATGGTTTCGGCAGGGAAAATCAGATCGCCTTCGTTTTCACGGCTTTCATCATCTAGCACTAAAACGCCGTTACCTTGCTTAAACGCTTCAATCGCAGCAAGAACACGTTGTTGGCTGTCGCCAAATTGGGTGAGTAATGACTGACTCATAGTAATTTCCTTTAATAAAAATAAATAAGTTAAATACCAGAATCAGGGCAATGGAAGACTGTTAAAACAGCAATAAAGTGCGGTTTGAATACAGCAAAAAGCTAACGCCGCCGAAACGATTCGCAGCGCTCACATTCTCTACCATCCAGACTGTTACTGTCGGCTTCGGATTCACACCGAATCTGCTAGACCTTGCACACATGGTACAAGCGCTCGTGGGCTTAAGGCAAATTGCAAACGCAACCGCACTTTTACCACCGGTGGGGAATTACGCCCCGCCCTGAGAATTGCGTGCTTATTATAGCGAAAAAAATCCTTCTGCCCAGTCTGTTCATATAAAAAAGTTTCCCTTTAATCAGCCCATTTCGTACAATAGATGCTACATTTATTAATCATTCAATCTGAAGATGGAGCACTGCATGCTAAATCCTAAAAAACTCGAACAATTTGCCCAGCAAATTCATGATGCCTTGCCGCAAGGGGTGAAAAATTTTGGCGGTGACGTGGAAGCTAAAGTAAAACAAGTTATCCAAGCACAATTAGCAAAACTGGATGTGGTCTCTCGTGAAGACTTTGAGGTTCAAACTCAGGTGTTGATTCGTACCCGTGAAAAACTCAGTACATTAGAGCAACGTTTACAAGCGTTAGAAAGCAAATTGGTGAGCGACGAAAGCCAAAGTGCGGTTGAAAGCGCGCAATCTACAGAATGACGATTAACTTTTATCCGGGAGCAAAATCATGACATTTGCCTACTTGCAGCAAAAACGAAAACAGCTGAATTTGAAAGTCACCGAAGTTTGTGAACAGGCAGGTGTTACGCGCGCTTACTTTAATCAATTGGTCAGCGGCAAAATCAAAAATCCCAGCGCAATTAAACTGCAAGCGCTGCATAAAGTGTTGAATATTACTGAACTCGAAGATAAAAAAATCGGCGTAATTTTCGGCAAATTTTATCCGGTGCATACTGGGCATATCAATATGATTTATGAAGCGTTCAGTAAAGTCGATGAAATTCACGTGGTGGTGTGCACCGAAAGTGAGCGTGATCTCAAGCTGTTTTACGACAGCAAAATGAAAAAAATGCCGACCGCACAAGATCGTTTGCGTTGGATGCAGCAGATTTTTAAATATCAGCAAAAACATATTTTTATCCACCATTTGGTTGAAGACGGCCTGCCGAGTTACCCAAACGGTTGGGAAGCATGGGCAGCACGGGTTAAACAACTTTTACAGGATAAAAACGTAACCCCGACCACGGTCTTCAGCAGTGAGCCACAAGACAAAGCACCGTATGAAAAATATTTAGGCTTGCAGGTTAATTTAGTTGATCCGGAACGTAAATTTTTCAACGTATCCGCCACCAAAATTCGTAATCACCCGTTCCATTACTGGAAATTTATCCCGAAAGAGGTGCGCCCGTTTTTTACCAAAACCATCACTATACTAGGCGGTGAAAGCAGTGGCAAAAGTGTATTGGTGAATAAGCTGGCGACGGTATTCAACACCACTTCCGCATGGGAATATGGACGTGAATATGTGTTTGAGCAATTGGGAGGGGACGAACAAGCAATGCAGTTTTCCGATTATCCGTTAATGGCAATCGGGCATTTACGCTATGTCGATTATGCGGTGCGCCACGCCCATAAAATTGCTCTGATTGATACTGATTTTATTACCACACAGGCATTTTGTATTCAATATGAAGGCAAAGCACACCCGTTTTTGGATTCAATGATTAAAGAGTATCCGTTTGACATTACTATTTTATTGTCTAATAACACCAAATGGGTCGATGACGGTTTGCGCAGCCTAGGTGATCATAAATCGCGCCAACGCTTTCAGGAGCTGTTAAAAAAATTATTGGAAAAATACAAAGTGCCGTATATTGAAATTGAATCGCCAAGTTATTTGGAACGTTATAACGCTGCCAAAGAGATTGTCGAGAAAATTTTAAATGAAGAAGATTTGCCGGGTTTGCAACTAGATAGCAACAGGGAGCCCTAGCCATGTTGTTATTTGCCGGCGATCCTCATGGCAGCTATGAACATCTTTTTCCTTTTTTACGACAGCAGGAAGAGCAGATTGCGTTGATTATCTTAGGTGATCTGCAATTAAGCGATTGCAGTATCTTAGAAAAACTGTCGCAATATTGCGAGCTATGGTTTATTCACGGCAATCACGACAGCAAAACCGTTGCGGCTTTTCAAGCCCTGTGGGGAACCGAATGGAAAACCCGCAATTTACACGGGCGGGTTGTGGAGATTCAGGGAGTTAAAATTGCAGGACTAGGTGGTGTGTTTCGCGGACAGATTTGGATGCCACCAAATAAACCGCTGTTTTTTGACCCGATTCATTTTTGTCAATATTGTCCGCAAGATAGAATTTGGCAAGGTGGGCTGCCGCTACGCCACCGCACGTCGATCTTTTTATCTGATATTGAACAACTCGAACAGCAACAAGCGGATATTCTGATTTGCCATGAAGCCCCAAAACCGCATCCGTCCGGTTTTCAAGTGATTAATACGCTCGCTGAAAAAATGGGAATAAAAAAGATTTTCCACGGTCATCATCATGAGAATTTTGACTATAGTCCATTTGCCAACCGCACTTGCTATCAAATTTTTAATATCGGCTTTCGTAGTTTAGCGACTATTGAGGGGCAATATTTGCTGCAGGGTGTTGATGATCGGTAAATTTGTTGTCTATCTTATGAATAGCAAATACAAAAAAGCTCACCGATTGGTGAGCTTTTATATTTGAACCAGTAATGATTATTCCGCAGCTGCCACTTCTTCAGTAACTTCAGGACGATCAACCAACTCAATGTAAGCCATTGGCGCGTTGTCACCTGCACGGAAACCACATTTCAAAATGCGGGTGTAGCCACCGGCACGTTGAGCAAAGCGTGGACCTAATTCATTAAATAATTTCGCAACGATTTCGTTGTCACGAGTACGAGCAAAAGCTAAACGGCGGTTTGCGACGCTGTCTGCCTTAGCTAAAGTAATTAACGGCTCAACTACACGACGTAATTCTTTCGCTTTAGGTAAAGTTGTCTTGATGATCTCATGACGAACTAAAGAACCTGCCATATTGCGGAACATCGCTTGGCGATGACTGCTATTACGGTTTAGTTGACGACCACTCTTACGATGGCGCATGACCTTATCCTTCTCAGAAAAATCTTAATCCATACCGGAATTAGTCTTCGGCAATACTTGCCGGAGGCCAATTCTCAAGGCGCATACCCAGTGATAGCCCGCGTGAAGCCAACACATCTTTAATTTCAGTAAGTGATTTCTTACCAAGATTAGGTGTTTTCAATAACTCCACTTCAGTGCGTTGGACTAAATCACCGATATAGTGAATTGTTTCTGCTTTCAAACAGTTAGCAGAACGAACTGTCAACTCTAAATCATCCACAGGACGCAGAAGAATCGGATCGAACTCCGGTTTTTCTTCTTTGACTTCAGGTTGACGGATATCACGCAAATCAACGAATGCATCAAGTTGCTCTGCTAGAATTGTTGCTGCACGACGAATCGCTTCTTCCGGATCGATAGTGCCGTTGGTTTCCATTTCGATAACCAATTTATCCAAATCGGTACGTTGTTCTACACGGGCAGCTTCCACATTATAAGAAATGCGATCTACCGGGCTGTAACAAGCGTCAACCAACAAGCGACCAATCGGACGATCTTCGTCTTGAACATGTTTACGCGCAGAAGCCGGGACATAACCACGACCACGTTGTACGCGAATTCGCATATTAATAGATGCGTTTGCATCCGTCAAATGACAAATCACATGTTCAGGATTAACAATCTCTACATCCCCATCATGGGTGATATCGCCAGCAACAACAGGTCCGATTCCAGATTTGCTCAGAGTCAGGAACACATCGTCCTTATTCTGTACTTTAACCGCTAGACCTTTTAAGTTTAGAAGCACTTCCAGAATATCTTCTTGAACGCCTTCTTTGCTGCTGTATTCATGTAATACACCATCGATTTCCGCTTCAGTCACACCGCAACCCGGCATGGAAGACAACAGAATACGACGCAAAGCATTACCTAATGTGTGGCCAAAACCACGTTCTAACGGTTCTAAGGTCACTTTAGCATGAGTCGGGCTTACTTGCTCGATATCAACTAAATGTGGCTTTAAAAATTCTGTCACAGAACCCTGCATTTTATCCTCTCTTTGCTTCTAAGCTCTATTATTTAGAATAAAGCTCAACGATCAGATGTTCGTTAATGTCTGCTGATAAATCAGAACGTTCAGGAGTACGTTTGAATACGCCTTCCATTTTAGCAGCATCAACTTCTAACCATGTTGGTTTTTCTCTTTGCTCTGCCAATTCTAATGATGCTTTGATACGTGCTTGTTTTTTCGATTTTTCACGCACGGCAACAACATCTTCAACAGAAACTTGGAACGATGGAATATTAACCACACGACCATTAACAACAATCGCTTTATGGCTCACTAATTGGCGAGCTTCAGCACGAGTTGCTGCAAATCCCATACGGTAAACAACATTATCCAAACGACCTTCTAATAATACCAATAAGTTTTCACCGGTATTACCTTTTAAGCGGTTAGCTTCTTTGTAGTAATTACGGAATTGACGTTCTAAAATACCGTACATACGGCGAACTTTTTGTTTCTCACGTAATTGACTACCGTAATCAGACAAACGCGCCTTACGGGCACCATGTTGACCAGGTGCGGTATCCAATTTACATTTTGATTCAATCGCACGGACACCGGACTTAAGGAATAAGTCAGTACCTTCACGACGGCTTAGCTTGAGTTTAGGACCCAAATATCTTGCCATTTTCTTTCTCCAACTATCCTATTACGCCACTAAACACGGCGTTTTTTCGGTGGACGACAACCGTTATGAGGAATCGGAGTCACATCAGTAATGTTGGTGATACGGAAACCCGCAGCATTCAACGCACGAATTGTTGACTCACGACCAGGACCTGGTCCTTTTACCATAACTTCCAAATTTTTCAAACCGAACTCTTTAACAACTTCGGCACAACGCTCAGCAGCAACCTGTGCAGCAAACGGAGTTGATTTACGCGAACCGCGGAAACCTGAACCACCGGCTGTCGCCCAAGCCAGAGCGTTACCTTGACGGTCTGTAATGGTAACGATTGTGTTATTGAAAGATGCATGGATATGTGCCACGCCATCTACGACTTGTTTTTTTACACGTTTACGTGCACGAACTGGTGTTTTAGCCATTATCATTTACCCCGATTATTTCTTGATCGGCTTACGAGGACCCTTACGGGTACGCGCATTAGTTTTAGTACGTTGACCATGTACTGGCAAACTACGACGATGACGTAAACCACGGTAACATCCTAAGTCCAACAGACGTTTGATGTTTAAGGTTACTTCACGGCGCAAATCACCTTCAACGGTAAATTTACCAACTTCGTCACGCAGAATATCAATCTGCTCTTCAGACAATTCTCTGATCTTTACATCTTCGGCAATACCGGCAGCAGCACAAATCGCTTTTGAACGGGTTTTACCGATTCCATAAATTGCAGTCAATGCAATTACAGTGTGTTTATGATCAGGAATGTTAATGCCTGCAATACGGGCCACTATGCACTCCTATTTACTTAAAGTTAATTGATACACTGATCTTGAAAAGCCCGTTTCAGGATACTCAAACAGTATATCAAGGACGAAATGAGCTGAGCAGTATAACTGCTCAGCTTGTTCATTGCAAGGAAAATTAAGGTTAACCTTGACGTTGCTTATGTCTTGGATCACTGCAAATCACACGGACAATACCTTCACGTTTGATAATTTTGCAGTTACGACACATTTTTTTTACGGAAGCACGAACTTTCATTGCTTTTCCCTTTTATCTCAATGGGCTGATTACTGCCCGAACCCTTTAAGGTTTGCTTTCTTCAGCGCAGATTCATATTGGGTCGACATTAAGTGACTTTGAACCTGTGCGATGAAATCCATAATTACCACGACAACGATAAGAAGTGATGTTCCACCAAAATAGAACTGCACATTCCAAGCCGAAGTCATAATATAAGGCACTAAACAAACAAACGTGATATATAATGCACCGATCAATGTCAAACGAGTCATAATCTTGTCAATATAACGTGATGTTTGTTCACCTGGTCTAATACCCGGAATAAATGCACCGGATCTTTTCAGATTATCCGCAGTATCTCTTGGATTATATTGCATTGCCGTATAGAAGAAACTGAAGAAGATAATTGCTACCGCATAAAGCACCAGATAAATTGGTTGCCCCGGCGCTAACAACAGAGATAAATTCGACAGCCACTCCATATTAGCACCTTGTCCAAACCACTGAGTTAAAGTGGCAGGGAACAAAATGATACTTGAAGCAAAAATAGCCGGGATAACCCCTGCCATATTGACTTTAAGTGGTAGATGCGAACTTTGTGCAGCTAACATATGACGCCCTTGCTGGCGTTTGGCATAGTTAACCACAATTCTTCTTTGTCCTCTTTCTACAAAGATAACAAAATAGGTTACAGCAAAGACAATAACTGCAATCAACAATAATACCAGTACATTCATTTGTCCTTGGCGCGCCTGCTCAATTGTTTGACCAATGGCAGAAGGCAACCCTGCGACAATACCCGCAAAGATAATTAAAGAAATACCATTTCCGATACCACGTTCAGTAATCTGCTCACCTAACCACATCAAGAACATCGTTCCGGTGACAAGGCTAACCACCGCAGTTACATAAAAGCCCAAACCAAGGTTTGGAACTAATCCGGGGATCATATTTGGCAATCCGGTTGAAATACCAATCGCCTGAATCGTAGCTAATACCAACGTTGAATAACGAGTATATTTGCTGATTTTGCGACGACCGGCTTCACCTTCTTTCTTTAATTCTGCTAATGCAGGGTGTACCGCAGTTAATAGCTGGATAATGATCGATGCTGAAATATACGGCATGATCCCCAACGCAAAGACTGAAGCACGACTCAAGGCACCACCGGAAAACATGTTAAACATGTCAATGATGGTTCCTTGTTGTTGATTGATCAACTGAGCTAATACAGCGGCATCAATACCAGGAACCGGAATAAATGAACCTATCCGAAAAACAATTAATGCTCCTAACAGAAACAGTAATCTTCTTTTAAGCTCACCCGTACCACCTTGGGTACTTTTTGCTTGATAACCTGGTTGTTTTGCCATTGATTAATTATTCCTCAACTGAGCCGCCAGCAGCTTCGATTGCTGCTTTGGCACCTTTAGTCACACGCAAACCACGTACCACTACAGGCCCTTTAACTTCACCGGCAAAAATAACTTTAGCAAATTCAATGTTATTCGAGATAACATTTGCAGCTTTCAATGATTCTAACGTCACATCACCGTCAACTTTTGCTAAGTCATTTAAACGAATTTCAGCTGAAACAAGCGCTTTACGGGAAGTAAAACCAAATTTTGGCAAACGACGGTACAACGGCATTTGACCACCTTCGAAGCCACGACGAACACCACCACCGTTATTACGGGATTTCTGTCCTTTATGACCACGACCGCTGGTTTTACCTAAACCTGAACCGATACCACGGCCAAGACGTTTAGCACTTTTTTTAGCTCCTTCTGCCGGAGATAGAGTATTTAAACGCATTCTCTTACTCCTCCACTTTAACCATGTATGAAACTTGGTTGATCATACCACGCACAGCCGGCGTATCGATTAACTCGACTGTGTGGTTGATACGGCGAAGACCAAGGCCACGAAGCGTAGCTTTGTGTTTCGGTAAACGACCGATTGAGCTACGAGTTTGTGTTACTTTGATTGTTTTTGCCATGATCAATTACCCCAAAATTTCATCAACGGTTTTACCGCGTTTAGCAGCAACCATTTCTGGTGATTTCATGTTTGCCAATGCATCAATTGTTGCACGGACAACGTTGATTGGGTTGGTTGAACCGTATGCTTTAGACAATACGTTACGAACGCCTGCAACTTCTAATACTGCACGCATTGCACCACCTGCGATAATACCGGTACCTTCACTGGCTGGTTGCATAAATACGCGAGAACCAGTATGAGTACCTTTAACAGGGTGCTGTAAAGTACCTTCTGTAATCGCTACATTAACCATATTACGACGGGCTTTCTCCATCGCTTTTTGGATCGCTGCCGGAACTTCACGGGCTTTACCGTAACCAAAACCTACGCGACCATTACCATCACCTACCACTGTCAATGCAGCGAAGCTGAAAATACGACCACCTTTTACTGTTTTAGATACACGGTTCACCGCGATTAGCTTCTCTTGCAGTTCACCAGCTTGTTTTTCGATGTTTGCCATCTCAAATTACCTCTATTAGAACTGTAGACCAGCTTCACGAGCAGCGTCAGCCAATGCTTGCACACGGCCATGATATTTAAAACCAGAACGATCAAAGGCAACTTTTTCTACGCCTTTGGCCAATGCTCTTTCTGCAATGGCTTTACCCACTACTGCTGCAGCATCTTTGTTACCGGTATATTTCACTTGCTCACTAATGACTTTTTCAACTGTTGAAGCAGCGGCAAGTACTTCCGAACCGTTAGGTGCAATAACTTGCGCATAAATGTGACGAGGAGTGCGGTGAATAACCAAACGGGTTACTCCTTGCTCTCTCATCGCATGACGTGCGCGAGTTGCACGACGGATACGAGCCAATTTCTTATCCATAGTGTTACCTTATTATTTTTTCTTAGCCTCTTTGGTACGAACGACTTCATCATCATAACGTACCCCTTTGCCTTTGTAAGGCTCAGGACGGCGATAAGCACGAATATCTGCAGCGACTTGACCAATAAGCTGTTTATCTGCACCAGTCAAAACAATTTCAGTTTGTGACGGACATTCAGCCTTGATACCTGCCGGCAATGCGTGCTCAACCGGGTGAGAGAAACCTAAACTTAACGCAATGCTGTTGCCTTTAAGTTGTGCTCTGTAACCTACACCCACCAATCTTAACTTCTTAGTGAAGCCTTCAGTAACACCGATAACCATTGCGTTAACAAGCGCACGAGCCGTACCGGATTGTGCATTCGCACTTTTGCCTTCATTACGAGGAGCAAAAGTCAGTGCACCATCTTCTTGTTTAACTTCAACTTCATTATGAATGGTACGCGATAACTCACCATTCTTACCTTTTACCGTTAATAGCTGGCCGTTAAGTTTAATCTCAACGCCGGCAGGAATATTAACGGGTGCTTTAGCAACTCGAGACATCTTCCTACCCCTCTATTAAGCTACGTAACAGATGATCTCACCGCCCAAACCGGCTTTACGCGCGGCACGGTCGGTCATCACACCTTGTGATGTAGAAACAACAGCGATACCTAAACCACCCATTACACTTGGTAACTCGTCTTTGCGTTTATAAATACGCAGACCAGGACGGCTGATACGTTGAATGCTTTCCACAACAGGTTTACCTTGGAAATATTTCAGTGTAATTTCCAGTTCAGGTTTAACACCTTCGGAAATTTTAACGCTATCAATATAACCTTCTTCCGCAAGCACATTGGCAATAGCCACTTTTAGCTTGGATGAAGGCATGTTGACCGCGATTTTGTTCGCAGATTGACCGTTACGAATACGGGTCAACATATCTGCGATTGGATCTTGCATGCTCATGTGTCTTTACTCCCATGATTCCAAATTAAAGTGGTTGATTACCAGCTTGCTTTCTTAAGACCCGGGATCTCACCGCGCATAGCAGCTTCACGGACCTTAATACGGCTCAAACCGAACTTACGCAATACACCATGCGGACGACCGGTTTGACGGCAACGGTTACGTTGACGAGACGGGCTAGAGTCACGTGGTAAAGTTTGTAGCTTTAACACGGCATTCCAACGGTCTTCATCAGAGGCATTGACATCAGAGATGATTTTTTTCAATTCTACACGTTGAGCGTAAAATTTCTCAGCCAATTTAACGCGTTTTAAATCGCGCATTTTCATTGATACTTTAGCCATTTGTAACCTGCCTTATTTACGGAATGGGAAGTTAAAGGCAGCCAGTAGTGCTTGACCTTCTTCATCTGTTTTCGCAGTCGTTGTGATAGTAATATCTAAACCACGAACACGATCCACTTTATCATAATTGATTTCAGGGAAGATGATTTGTTCACGCACACCCATGCTGTAGTTTCCACGGCCATCAAATGATTTCGCGCTTAAACCACGGAAATCACGGACACGAGGAACCGCAATATGAATCAATCGTTCAAAGAATTCCCACATACGTTCACCACGTAGGGTCACTTTGCAGCCGATTGGATATCCCTGACGAATCTTAAAGCCTGCAACAGATTTGCGTGCTTTAGTGATTAAAGGTTTTTGACCGCTAATTGCTGCCAGATCCGCTACTGCGTTATCCAGCAATTTTTTATCGGTCAGCGCTTCACCCACACCCATATTCAGGGTTATCTTTTCGACTCGTGGGACTTGCATGACAGATTTGTAGCCGAATTTATCTTTCAATTCGTTTACTACTTGATCTCTGTAATAATCATGCAGTTTCGCCATCGCTATACTCCAGTATTATTTAATTGTTTCACCAGTAGATTTGAAGAAACGGACTTTTTTGCCGTCTTCAATCCGGAATCCTACGCGGTCAG
Source organism: Testudinibacter crocodili (assembly GCF_006228025.1). Classification (NCBI taxonomy): domain Bacteria; kingdom Pseudomonadati; phylum Pseudomonadota; class Gammaproteobacteria; order Pasteurellales; family Pasteurellaceae; genus Testudinibacter; species Testudinibacter crocodili. The sequence goes on along the minus strand of NZ_VDHF01000018.1, from coordinate 40,990 downwards.
CTTTATTTGTTGACGGGTTGTAGATTGCTACGTTAGAAACGTCGATTGCCGCTTCTTGTTTCACAATACCACCAGCTTTACCTAAAGCCGGAACTGGTTTCTCATGTTTAGAAACCATATTTAAACCTTCAACAATCACTTTACCGTTAGGCAGTACTTTTGTTACTTTACCACGCTGTCCTTTGCCCTTTTCAGTGCTACCGGTTAGCATGATTACTTCATCGTTTTGACGGATTTTTGCAGCCATGACACTCTCCTTACACTACTTCCGGGGCCAATGAAATGATCTTCATAAACTTCTCTGAACGAAGTTCACGAGTCACCGGTCCGAAAATACGTGTACCGATTGGTTGCTCGGTATTATTGTTTAAAATAACACAGGCATTACCATCGAAGCGAATGACTGATCCATCTGGGCGACGTACACCCTTCTTGGTGCGCACAACAACCGCCTTTAATACATCACCTTTTTTTACTTTACCGCGAGGAATCGCTTCTTTCACAGTAATTTTAATGATGTCGCCAATACCGGCGTAACGACGGTGTGAACCACCTAGAACCTTGATACACATTACGCTACGGGCGCCTGAATTATCAGCAACGTCCAGCATAGTCTGTTCTTGGATCATATTAGTGCTCCGCTAAAATCAAAAAAACCCTTTCGGGACGAATCTGTTTACCCAATGCAAACAGGGTGCGGATTTTACCAAATGGCTAAAAGGAAAGCAACTGGATTTTATGTTTATTACTGAGATTTGGTGAGGTTGAAAAAACAAAAAACCGCACTTTAATACAAAGTGCGGTTTTTATTAGTTTCAAAACAATAATTAGATTACTGCTTTTTCAACGACACGAACCAAAGTCCATGATTTAGTTTTAGAAATTGGGCGACATTCGCGAATTTCTACCAAATCACCAACATTAACTTCGTTGTTTTCATCATGTACGTGTAACTTAGTTGTACGACGGATAAACTTACCATAAAGTGGGTGTTTAACCATACGTTCGATTGCGATGGTGAAAGATTTATCCATCTTGTCACTCACAACACGACCTTGTACTGTACGAATTTTATCAGTCATTACTCACCCGCCTTTGCGCTTAGAACAGTTTTAAGTTGTGCAATACTACGACGCACTTGTTTCAACTGATGGGTTTGTTGAAGCTGACCGGTGGCTGCTTGCATACGCAATTTGAATTGCTCACCTAACAAGTTAACCAATTCAGCATTCAGCTCTTCAACACTTTTTGTACGTAGTTCTTGAGCTTTCATTACATCACCGTTTTAGTTACGAAGGTTGTCTTGATAGGCAATTTCGCCGCTGCTAATGCAAAGGCTTCTCTTGCGATTTCTTCAGACACACCGTCCATTTCATATAGCACTTTACCCGGTTGGATCAAGGCTACCCAGTACTCAACGTTACCTTTACCTTTACCCATACGGACTTCCAATGGTTTTTCAGTAATTGGTTTATCTGGGAATACACGGATCCAGATTTTACCCTGACGTTTAACAGCACGAGTCATCGCACGGCGAGCCGCTTCGATTTGACGTGCGGTCAAACGACCACGACCAACTGCTTTAAGACCGAATGTACCGAAGCTGACATCGGTACCTGCCGCTAAGCCACGGTTACGTCCTTTGTGAACTTTACGGAATTTTGTACGTTTTGGTTGCAACATTTATTCAATCTCCTTACTTACGACCTTTGCGCGCTTTTTTAGGTTGCGCTTCAGGTTGTTGTTCTGATTGCATAACTGCAGCCATTCCACCAAGAATCTCACCTTTGAAGATCCATACTTTTACGCCGATAACGCCGTATGTAGTATGAGCTTCTGCAGTGTTATAATCGATGTCCGCGCGTAATGTATGCAAAGGCACACGCCCTTCACGATACCATTCTGAACGCGCAATTTCTGCACCACCTAAACGTCCGCTTACTTCGACTTTGATACCTTGCGCACCTAAACGCATTGCGTTTTGTACGGCACGTTTCATCGCACGACGGAACATAACACGACGTTCTAATTGTGAAGCAATGCTTTCAGCAACCAGACGCGCATCTAATTCAGGTTTTTTCACTTCTGTGATATTGATTTGCGCAGGAACGCCGGTAATTTCGGCTAATTTGTTACGCAATTTTTCAACATCTTCGCCTTTTTTACCGATAACGATACCCGGGCGAGCAGTGTGAATAGTTACACGAATACTCTTAGCCGGACGCTCAATATCAATACGAGCAACAGAAGCATTGGCTAACTCTTTGTTTAAGAACTTACGTACTTTGAAATCGCCTTCTAAGTTGTCAGCGAAATCTTGTGTATTCGCAAACCAAGTTGAACTCCAAGGTTTAACAATACCGAGGCGAATACCATTAGGATGTACTTTTTGACCCATTGCTATTCTCCTACTTGTCAGACACAACCACAGTGATGTGGCTTGTACGTTTTAAAATACGATCCGCACGACCTTTAGCACGTGGCATAACACGTTTCATGCTAGGACCTTCGTCAACGAAGATTTTAGCAACTTTAAGATCATCGATATCTGCACCGTCATTATGCTCTGCATTCGCAATCGCAGACTCTAAAACTTTTTTCACCAAAGCCGCAGCTTTTTTGTTGGTGAACGTCAAGATTTCCAGAGCTTGAGCAACATTTTTACCGCGAATTAAATCAGCAACTAAGCGAGCTTTTTGAGCTGAAGTGCGAGCGAAACGATGTTTTGCAATAGTTTCCATCTTTACTTCCTTCCTTACTTAGCTTTCTTATCAGCGGCATGACCGCGGTAAGTACGAGTCGGTGCAAATTCACCTAATTTATGACCGATCATTTCGTCGGAGATAAATACAGGAACGTGCTGGCGACCATTATGGACGGCGATGGTCAATCCGATCATTGTTGGAATGATCATTGAACGACGGGACCAAGTTTTAATTGGTTTTTTATCCCCGCTTTCCACCGCTTTCTCTACCTTCTTCAGCAAGTGTAGGTCAATAAAAGGACCCTTCTTGAGAGAACGTGGCATGGCTTATCCTCTTTTTATATTAAAATTATTTACCACGGCGACGTACGATGAATTTATCAGTACGTTTATTGTGGCGAGTTTTCTTACCTTTAGTTTGAACGCCCCATGGAGTCACAGGATGTTTACCAAAGTTACGACCTTCACCACCACCATGAGGGTGATCTACCGGGTTCATCGCCGTACCGCGAACGGTAGGACGAACGCCACGCCAACGGCTTGCACCGGCTTTACCCAGTACGCGCAGCATGTGCTCAGAATTTCCAACTTCACCGATAGTTGCCTGACATTCGGATAACACTTTACGCATTTCGCCGGAACGAAGACGCAATGTTACATAGTTACCCTCACGAGCAATAATTTGTACATACGCACCGGCTGAACGAGCAATTTGACCGCCTTTGCCTGGTTTTAATTCTACGTTATGTACAGTTGTACCAACCGGGATATTACGCATTGGTAATGAATTACCCACCTTAATAGGTGCTTGCGTACCCGCTTGGATTTGATCGCCTGCTGCCAAACCTTTAGGTGCTAAGATATAACGACGCTCACCGTCTTTATATAGCACTAAAGCGATATTCGCAGAACGATTTGGATCATATTCCAGACGCTCAACAACCGCCGGAACGTCTAACTTATTACGTTTAAAGTCAACGATACGGTAATGTTGTTTATGACCACCACCGATATGGCGGGTAGTGATACGTCCTAGATTGTTACGACCACCGGTTTTAGATTTAGTATCTAAAAGCGGAGCATAAGGTTTACCCTTGTGTAAATCAGGGTTAACGATTTTAACTACATGGCGACGACCAGCGGAGGTCGGCTTACATTTTACGATAGCCATTATTTTCTACTCCTCTGATTACTCTGCACTGTCAAGGAAGTCCAAATTTTGGCCTTCTTGCAAGGTGACATACGCTTTTTTCCAGTCGCTACGACGACCCGTTCTCGCACCATGACGTTTGGTTTTACCTTTAACAACGATAGTACGCACTGAATCAACTTTCACTTCAAACAGTTTTTCAACAGCAGCAGCGATTTCAATTTTGTTGGCTTCTTTAGCTACTTTGAAAACAATCGTATTTGACTGTTCGGCATTATTAGTCGCTTTCTCAGAGACATGTGGTGCTTTCAGCACTTTTAGCAAACGTTCTTCCAGAATCATGCCAACATCTCCTCAATTTGCTTCACAGCGTCAGCCGTAATAACTACTTTTTCAAAAGCAATTAAGCTAACCGGATCAATCGCCTGAACGTCACGCACATCCACTTTGTAAAGGTTGCGTGCAGCCAAGAATAGATTTTCATCTAAATCCGCTGTGATGATCAGCACATCTTCCAGTGCCATTTCTTTTAATTTTTGAACTAAAACTTTTGTTTTCGGGGTGGCAACTTCGAATTTCTCAACCACAACCAAACGGTCTTGGCGAAGTAATTCAGAAAGAATGCTCTTAATAGCACCACGATACATTTTTTTGTTCACTTTTTGGCTGTGATCTTGTGGCTTAGCCGCAAATGTCACACCACCTGAACGCCAAATTGGGCTTTTCACGTTACCGGAACGCGCACGGCCAGTACCTTTTTGACGCCATGGTTTTTTGCCTGAACCTGCTACTTCAGCACGAGTTTTTTGTGCACGAGTACCTTGGCGAGCACCTGCTGCATAAGCAACAACAACTTGGTGTACCAACGCTTCGTTAAACTCACGTCCGAAGGTAGTTTCAGAAACAGTCAATGCACTTTGTGCATCTTTAGTTACTAATTCCATTCCTATCTCCTAGACTTATGCTTTAGCTTTAACAGCTGGTTTAACAATTAAATCACTACCAGTTGCGCCAGGAACGGCACCTTTGACCAATAATAATTTACGTTCAGCATCAACGCGAACCACTTCCAGTGATTGAACAGTTACACGCTCAGCACCTAAGTGACCTGCCATTTTTTTACCTTTGAATACACGACCCGGAGTTTGGTTTTGACCAATAGATCCAGGAACACGGTGAGACAAAGAGTTACCGTGAGTAGCATCTTGAGTACGGAAGTTCCAGCGTTTTACTGTACCGGCAAAACCTTTACCTTTCGATGTACCTGTTACGTCAACTTTTTTAACGTCTGCGAAGACATCAACATTAATTTCCTGACCCAAAGTGAACTCTTCACCTTCGGTACGGAATTCCCATAAACCGCGACCAGCTTCAACACCTGCTTTAACGAAATGACCTGCTTCTGGCTTAGTTACACGACTTGCTTTTTTAGAGCCAGTAGTAACCTGAACTGCAGAATAGCCATCTGTTTCAAGGGTTTTCACTTGAGTCACACGGTTGGCTTCGATTTCGATTACGGTAACTGGGATAGACACACCGGCTTCTGTGAAGACGCGAGTCATACCAACTTTACGACCGATTAAACCAATCATTGTATTAACCTCTTACCTATTCCCTGATTAACCTAGGCTGATCTGCACGTCAACGCCGGCAGCCAGATCTAAACGCATAAGCGCGTCAACAGTTTTCTCTGTTGGTTCAACAATATCGACCAAACGCTTGTGAGTACGGATTTCGTACTGATCACGCGCGTCTTTATTAACGTGTGGAGAAATCAACACGGTAAAACGTTCTTTACGGGTCGGTAATGGAATTGGACCACGAACTTGAGCACCTGTGCGCTTAGCTGTTTCTACGATTTCCGCAGTGGATTGATCGATCAAACGATGATCAAACGCTTTCAAACGGATACGGATTCTTTGGTTCTGCATGAGACCAGAGCTCCATTATTAAAAATGAGATAACAAAAAACCGACACCTCGATTTTCATACTACTAATATTTGAAAATGAAGTGCGATTAAGCCTATTTTAGCTCCCCAATCGGGAACATTGTCAGCAACGACCTATTGCTGTCGCCCGTTTGATAAATGATTACATCAAACGACTTCCATCAAGAAAGTCCGCAAAGTCTATAGAAACATCGCACAGTTTGCAAGCACTTTTATCCGATTTTTTGCAAAAAGTGCGGTTCGCTTTGATAGAAAAAGCTATCTGTGATTCTTGAGAGAGATCCCTCTGTCTTCACTTTCCTTCAGCGATTAAATTTGTTATCGTTTGCGCAACTTCAAACCGCACTTTTGCCTTGCGATTGCAAGCCAATAAACCCAAGCTGAAAAGCGTTGTGCTTTTCATTGATATGACTCGTCTGCCGATAGGAAAACGCCGATGAAAATTGCTGCCAGCCAAGGCACAGAATTTGCCTTTTTGTCTGACTATAAAATCATGGACATTGATATGACCGACTTCACCAATGTCTGTGCTGTAGTCACCACGATTAAAGACCTGCCCGAAGTATGGGAAGAATTGGAACGGTTGGGCTTCCCGATTCCGATTTTCGCTGCGATTGAATACGGCGAAACCGTCCCCGACGAATGGTTAACCGAGCTTTACGGGGTCATCGAGTTGGCGGAAGATCAAAAATATTATAACGGCCAATTGATCAACGCCGCCGCCGCCGACTATATCGATACCCTCGATCCACCGTTTTTCCAAGCCTTGAAAGAATACACCGACTACGGCAACGCCGCATTCGACTGCCCTGGACACCAAGGCGGTCAATTTTTCCGCAAACACCCTTCCGGTCGCCGTTTTTACCTCTATTTTGGCGAAACCTTGTTCCGTGCCGATTCCTGCAACGCCGACGTGCGCTTAGGCGATCTCCTCATTCACGAAGGCCCGGCATTTCAGGCTCAAGCCCATGCTGCACGCGTGTTTAACGCCGATAAAACCTATTTTGTGCTCAACGGCACTTCGTCCGCCAACAAAGTGGCGATCGGTGCGTTGGTCAGCAAAGGCGACTTGGTGCTGTTTGACCGCAACAACCATAAATCGGTGCATCAAGGGGCGCTGACGTTGTGCGGTGCCATGCCGGTATATATGGAAACCACTCGCAATGCCTACGGTTTTATCGGTGGTATCCCGTCGCACTGCTTTGAAGAAGCGGATATCCGCACCCAAATTGCCAAGGTTGCACCGGAACGTGCCAACGATAAACGCCCATTCCGTTTGGCGGTGATTCAATTGGGCACCTATGACGGCACGATTTACAACGCACGCCAAGTGGTCGATCGCATCGGACATCTGTGCGACTACATTCTGTTTGACTCGGCGTGGGTCGGTTATGAACAGTTTATTCCGATGATGCGTGATTGCTCGCCACTATTATTGGAGCTGAATGAAAACGATCCCGGCATTTTGGTGACCCAATCGGTGCACAAACAGCAGGCAGGTTTGTCGCAAGCGTCGCAAATTCACAAAAAAGATAACCATATCAATGATCAAGAGCGGTATTGCAACCATAAACGTTTCAACAACGCCTTTATGATGCACGCCTCGACCAGCCCGTTTTATCCGCTGTTTGCCTCATTGGACGTCAACGCTAAAATGCACGCCGGCAAAGCCGGTAAACGGATGTGGCAGGAGTGTGTGCTCAGCAGCGTGGAAGTGCGTAAAATGCTGCTAAAAACCTGCAAACTGATTCGCCCGTTCGTGCCGCCGATGGTGGACGGCAAATCCTGGGAAAACCACAAATCGGAAGACATCGCCAACAATATCCGCTTTTTCCAATTTGCCAAAGACGCGCGCTGGCATGATTTCGACGGCTACGCCGAAGAACAGTATTTTATCGATCCGTGCAAGCTGTTGCTGACCACCCCAGGCATCAATATGGAAACCGGCGAATATGAAGAATCGGGTATTCCGGCGGCGATTTTGGCGCACTACCTGCGTGAACGTTCGGTAATTCCGGAAAAAGCCGATTTAAACTCGATTCTGTTTTTACTCACTCCAGCAGAAACCATGGCGAAATTCCAGCATTTGGTAGCGAACATCGCCCGCTTTGAAGAGCATATCCAAGATAACACCCCTGTGGTCGAAATGCTGCCGACGCTTGCCAAAACGTATCCACAATATAGCAAAATGCGGATTGGTGAACTGTGTCAGAAACTGCACAACTTCTACGCCAAACACCGCCTAAACGACTTACAACAACAGATGTTCCTGCGTGACGCCTGGCCGAAGATGCACATCACGCCGGAAGCCTGCCACAATGCGTTTATCCGCAACGAAGTGGAGTTGGTTTCGCTGGCTGAAATTGAAGGCAGAACCGCTGCCGAAGGTGCATTGCCTTATCCGCCGGGCGTGCTGTGTATCGTTCCCGGCGAAGTTTGGGGGGGCGCCGTATTGGAATATTTCCGAGCTCTGGAACAAGGCATCAACGAACTGCCGGGCTTCGAACCGGAAATCCAAGGGGTGTATCTGGAAGCCGACGACGCCGGCTACCGCCGCGCCTGGGCGTATGTGTTAAAACAATAACACGCTCAGTAAAAGGCGAAGTGCGGTTTGCCCGACCGCACTTTGCCTATATTGATCAACTTATTTAGCTAAAATTTAAAGCCCAATGTCATATTAATATTTCTTGGTGAACCGTAGCTGTGGGAATTAACACTAGTACGATAAGTTTTATCGAATAAGTTCTCTACATTTAGTGTTAAGGTCGCATTTTTGCTCAAATTATAGCGCAACATCAAATCCACTAATGCGTAGGATTTTTGAGTCGAAACTGCTTTTGCCTTCGCCGCTAACGCTGCACTGGCGCCATAATTTAATCCCCAAGGGGTTCCTTCATAAATTGTACTTTGCCAGCGTACTCCTGCGCCGACTGTCATACTACGCCATGCATAGCTGGTAAAAAGTTTAAATTGCTGAATCGGAATTTCAGGTGTCAAGCGTTGATTATTTGAGCCTTTTCCCTTGCTACGACTAAAACCAGCTGAAATTGCCCAATTATCTCTTATTTCTCCATTCACTTCGATTTCAAAGCCTTTTGTTTTTCCACTCGGATCAAAAGCGTAATAATCACAAGTCAACCCTCCGGGACTATATTGTTCACAGAAGCCGACATTCCGTTTTCGGGTTTCAAATAGTGCCAAAGAGCCGTTTAACCGCCCATCAAAGAACTCTGCTTTTAACCCGACCTCAATATTGCTGCCTTTTTCCGGATTCAAATATTGGTTATTTTTATCCCGTTTGGTTTGTGGTTTAAAAATTTGTGCATAGCTGGAATAAATTGAAAAGTTATCATTTAAATCATATACCAGCCCAATATAGGGAGTAACACTACTTTTAGTATTTTTCCCATTTTGGATATATTGAGTATCTTCTGTAATATTAAATCGAGTATAGCGTCCACCTAAGATCAACGCTAATTGCTCGGTTAAGTAAAGACGAGTTGCCGTATAAGCGCCGACTTGGCGAATTCTGTTAATGTCCTGCCCATCTGCCGTCCAAAGCGGCAACGGCAAAACCCCATTAAACTGCCCTAAATTATCTATCACACTCGGATCAAAAATACGATTGAGCCGCCGCCCATACCGTGGCTGATCATTATTTAAAATATAACCACTCACACCAACCATCACATCATGTTTTCTATTCCATAACGTATATTTTCCGTTTAATGACGCCATAAAATTATGTTGCCGAGGGCGTTCATCACTCTTTACTGTTGCGCCGGCTGCCATCGGTATGGCTCGATTGACAAAAGCCGACGCAGCAATGCCCGCGACTTGATCACGATGTCCTTTGGCATAACCATATTCTATTTTAAGCAACCAATCCTGATTAAAACGGTGCCGCAATTCGGTAAACAGATTTAAATTGCTATAATTAACATAAGAGCCATTAATCGTTGCATTGGAACGAGGTAAAGCCGGAATGGCATTACCGTCCGTATCATATAAAACCAGCCCGAACATCGATGTATTACGATCACGCATGGATTGGTAGGTTCCGCCAATACTAAGTGTGGTATCCGAGCTAATATCCCATTCCGTGATGCCATAGATCATTCCATTACGATTTTGTGCGCGCTCACGAAAGGTGTCCGATCCCAGGTAAGACATCACCAAACGCCCACGCAAACTGCTATCGGCATTCAAACTGCCGGAAAGATCTGTTTCTACTCCGTGTAAATTAAAATCGCCTACCTTAAAATCTAAAGTTCCCTGAAAATGACGAGTTGGACGTTTGCGATGTAAACTAATCGTTGCACTCGGCTGTCCTGAACCGTCCATTAGCGCTGTTGCGCCGCGTAACACTTCAATTTGATCGTATTGCGCACTATTTAATATACTCCAGGCATTCGGTTCATCACCCGGACCTTTTCCACCAAAGGCAATATTATTTACCGGCATACCGTCTAATTGAAAATTTTGCACTCGATTACCGCGCGCATATAGCACCGTATAGCCGGTTTCTGTTGAGCCTTTTACATCTGCATACAATCCAACAGCTTGTTGAACCACTTTACTTAAAGAGGATAAATTTTGATCTTTAATCTGCTCCGCCGACACAATACTCACATTCTGAGGTGTTTGCCGCAGTGTCATGGCTAAACCTGTTGCCGTGCTGCTTCCATACGCACCATAACCTTGGTTATAGCTACTTTCTGTTATGATTGATGTATCGGTAACCGTAATCGTCTCTAGCTCTTGTTTGTTTTCAGCTTGAGCGATACAAGACAGCAGGCTTAATGCAACCGCACTTCGTTTAAAATAGCGTTGGCGTTTCAAAAATTTCATTAGATAACCTCAGATAAGAATCATTTATTTTTTGAAAAAGAGAACTATTCGTATAAAATCAAAAATATTCTAAGCTAAGTTCTTACTGGATAACACACCAAATAGGTAACTTTATCCCCCTTACCAGCAAATAAAACCATTATGAAAGCAAAATTTTACCAGCATATCGATCCCTCGCCAGAATTATTGGGTATTATGAATTATCGAGAATTTGATAATGGTCTCGCATGGAAACTTGCTCAGCTGCAATGTCAACCAAAACGATTCAGTGAACAGATTTTGTTTCACCCCAGTTTACGCTTGATTTTTACCCTTGAAGGACAAACACATCTCAATTATGCGGATCGAACAATTACCCTTAACCGCGGAGAGGGAGTGATATTGCCTAATTTAGGCTGTGAAATACAAGGTAATAAATCATTCTACGCCGGCTATCGACAAAAAGAGCTTGTCCTGTTTTTTGAACCAGAATGGATTGACAATATCGGTATTGATGAATCCCTATTTTTCCACTTAGAACAACGGGCAGCACCACATCAATTCAAAATAACCAGCAGTATAGAATTACTGATTCGTCAACTAATGCACAGTGAAGATCACCCGACACAGTGGCAAACACCGATTCAAAATAATTTATGTACGACTTTGCTGTTGGAAGTGATGCAGACACTTTTTCCGCCGCAAATAAACGGTCAACAGCAGAAAAAAATAGCCTCCAAACGCTTGGAGCGCTTACTCAGTTTATTACACAACGAACAAACAATAGATTGGAATATGAAACAAATCGCCCAACACTGTTGTAGCAACACTACAACCTTGCAACGTGAATTTAAAGCGCATTACAACACCACGATTATGAACTATCTACGCCAAATTAAAATGCAACGCGCCAAACACGCTCTTTTAGGCGGAGCATTAGTCAGTGAAGCGGCACAACTGGCAGGCTATCGAAAAATTGAATGTTTTAGCCGACAATTTTATAACCAATTCGGGATTTACCCGAGCAAAATTAAATAATATGCAGAAATCTCTATTTGTTTGGCTACTTTTCGGCACAACCTATATCAGCCAACACATCGGCTTCAGTTTTATGTCGGTGACCTTGATTGTTTTATTACGCCAACATGGTGCCTCTCTTGATGCCTTAAGTTTAATGCCACTTATCGTATTACCTTTTTCACTGCGTTTTTTATGGTCACCCGTTGTTGAACGTTTTGGACGCTCGGCACGTGGGCATTTTAAAAATTGGTTAATCCCGGTTCAATGCCTAATGATATTTTGCCTACTGACAATAACCATCATTAATCCCATTACCCAAATTTATACCTTATTCTTGGTATTATTGATTTTTGCTGCAATTATAGGTTTTCAAGACTTGGCACTTGACGGTTTGGTCTGTTCAGCCTTTTCACAAACTGAGCGCACCACCATCAATAGCATTCAAATCGGTAGCGGTATGTTAGGCAATCTCGTTGGCGGTGGATTGGTCATACTGTATCCACACTTAGAATGGCAAGGTTCAATCCTTATTTTATCCCTTATCTCCTGTATCCCATTATTTTTTCTCATTCGCTTCCAAGAACCGACTAAAACAAAAATTCAAACCTTACCGTTGAGGCAAGGCTGGTTTGAGCTTTTTCGATTTTGGCACGGAAAACTCACTTGGCTTGGAATGCTGTTTATTTACGCCATTGCCTTTTCCGGCGGATTCAGCATATTATCCCCCACCTTGGTCGACGGCGGTTGGTCAATGACAGAGATAGGTATGATGATGAATTACGGTGTTCTCATCGGTTTAGTTGCTGTCATCAGTGTTGTACCACTCAGCAAAAAATTCTGCCGTAAAAAGACTGTCCGTATCTTTACCGCACTTCAGCTTATCAGCCTTATCGCATTGTTACCTCTCTCTTTCGGAAAGACCGATACACTTTGGGCTTATCTCGCGGTTACTGCCTGCTATCTCAGTTTTGCCCCGATGTTCACCCTAAATAGCGCAATAATGATGGATTTGGCAGCTAAAAGTACAACCCCAACAATTGCTTACACCGTGCAAATTGCTGTCGCGATGCTGTTCTCTATTTTAGCATCAACACTTAGCCTTGCTACTGCTGACTATTTTGGATACTCAGCAACTGTTTTACTTTCAATCGGCGCCGCATTAATCACCTTGATGACTATGCCGTTAATTATTACAAGGATTACCGCATGAAAAGAACCCCTTTAGCTGACCAAATTCAAAAAATTGATATCATCGAACACGTCACCGAAGATCACTATCGAGAACTGCTTGCTATCAGCCGGGTATATTTAAATTCTGAAACTGAGACTGTTAATTTTATTGATCTTTTTGAAGAGGGAATGTTATTAACGATTCAATACGGTGATCAACAGAAAACGGATCTTATTCCGTTTTTAGCTACCGGTGAAATTCACCATAAAGTCCGACATCTCGCTATGACAGCAATCGAACGCTCTTCTGACAGCCAATCACAAGCTAAACACCAGTTTTTTGACGTGCTGCACAACCAAATGATAACCAAAAATATATGTCGGCTTACCCTAAAAAGCTCTCAACCTCTCCCTATTGATAAACCCGGTTACGCTTGGAACTTTAGCTTAACCACATTTGACCATATACCGGATATGGCAGAATTAAAAATAAATGAACAACGGCGTTATTACACCCTACGCCAAGCCAAAAAAAGCAGTGCAACAGTAGCCTTCAATGACATTGCGTTTGTCGATGTTTTTTTACACGGCAATACGCCCGGCAGCGTTTGGTCACGGAACTTACAACAAGGTGATATTATTCACAGCGCGGGAGACTACAACGAAAAAACAGATCATTTAGAACAGGGTAACACCGTGTTAATTGCCGATGAAACCTCACTGCCAACCGTAGCTTGGTTACTCGAAAATTGGAAAAATCCGCTACCGCCAACAGTAATTAGCATTACCCATCAAATCGAAGACCAAGACTACCTAAATAATAGTCAGCTCCCCGAAAATAGCCAAATTCATCATCTTCATTACTCAAACTGTGCCGATAACCTGCTCCAAATTTTAGAAACTATTCCACAAATTGATTCGGTTTGGGGAGCATTTGAGCACCACGCCGCTAAAATCATTCGCCAATATCTGCGTACACAACGCAAACTTGATGCCCGCCAAAATCGGGTAAAAGGCTATTGGATTGAATAGCGAGGTTTAGATATTTTCAAACCGCACTTTGAGTTGCCAAACTAAATTGCTATCGCATAAAGCAATTCAACCTTGCTCCGCTGCGCCATCGCTTCAACATAAGCCCGCACTTTTTCCGGCAACACCAAATCCTTAACAATGGTTAATGAACGCAAGGTTGGGAACAGGTGAATATCATCTTCCGACAGCGTGCCGTTGACCGCACTTTCGCTTTGAATCAGGGTTGCCAGTTGTGCCAAGTGCGGTTGCAGTTGCTGTAAATACAACGGTGTGTCGACAAGCAATTGATCAAGATCACCAACCCAATTGGTCATACGCTGGATATAGCGTTCTCTCGCCGATTCCGTTGCAATTTCAGCAAACGGGGCTTGGGTGAAACGCGGGATAATCAACGCTGAGACCAAATTTTTCACTGTATCTAACCACTCGGCAATCGCTGGATTGCTGGCACTGCTCAAGTGCGGTTTACCGTCCAGTTGATCGATATAGCGCACAATATCCATGCTTTCCGGCATAAAACTGCCGTCGGCTTTTTGCAAAATCGGCACCACTTTGCGCCCGACCATCTGCGTTGGCGTTGCAATATCGTCTTCCAGCAGTACCACTTTTTCCACCGCGATGTTTTTCAAACCGAAAATCATCGCCGCTTTGACACAAAACGGACAGTGTTGATAAATAAATAATTTCACTTTTGCTCTCCTTATTTCTAAATCGTGTATACCGCGAATAATCCGACTTACATAATAGCACTGCTATAGCATCAACGCCTATAGCACCCAAGCCAATATTCAGGTACAATCCGTCAATTAATTTGTGAATAAAAATTGGCATAGAGAACCCTTTTTAGATGAAAAATATTCGTAACTTTTCCATTATCGCCCATATCGACCACGGCAAATCCACGCTGTCCGACCGCTTGATTCAAACCTGCGGCGGCTTAAGTGATCGTGAAATGGCGGAACAGGTTCTGGATTCAATGGATCTGGAACGTGAACGTGGGATCACGATTAAAGCGCAAAGTGTCACCCTGAATTATCAAGCCAAAGACGGTGAAACCTATCAACTGAACTTTATCGACACTCCGGGACATGTGGACTTTTCCTATGAAGTGTCACGCTCGCTAGCAGCTTGCGAAGGGGCGTTATTGGTGGTCGATGCCGGGCAAGGCGTGGAAGCGCAAACCCTGGCAAACTGCTATACCGCACTGGATATGGATCTTAATGTGGTGCCGATTCTGAATAAAATCGACCTGCCGGCGGCCGATCCGGAACGAGTCGCGGAAGAGATTGAAGACATCGTCGGCATCGAAGCCGCCGATGCGGTGCGCTGCTCGGCAAAAACCGGTGAAGGTATTGAAGATGTGCTGGAAGTGATCGTCAAACAGATTCCGCCGCCAGAAGGGGATCCGCAAGCGCCGCTGCAAGCCCTGATTATCGATTCGTGGTTCGACAACTATTTGGGCGTGGTATCACTGGTGCGAATCAAAAACGGGATGCTGAAGAAAAACGATAAAATCAAAGTGATGAGCACCGGCATCTCTTATGGCGTCGATCGTTTGGGGATTTTCACCCCGAAACAGGTCGATACCAGCGAGTTAAAGTGCGGTGAGGTAGGTTGGATCGTGTGCGGCATCAAAGATATTTTGGGCGCGCCGGTCGGCGATACGCTAACCTTACAACATAAATCAGCGGACAAACCGCTGCCCGGTTTCAAAAAAGTCAAACCGCAAGTGTACGCTGGTTTATTCCCGATCAGTTCCGACGATTACGAAGCGTTCCGTGACGCTTTGGGCAAACTGAGCCTGAATGACGCCTCATTGTTCTACGAGCCGGAAAACTCAACCGCACTTGGCTTCGGCTTCCGCTGCGGCTTCTTGGGCTTGTTGCATATGGAGATTATCCAAGAGCGGTTGGAACGGGAATATGATCTGGATTTGATCACCACCGCACCGACAGTAGTGTATGAAGTCGAATTGAATGATGGCACAGTTGAACATATCGACAGCCCGGCAAAATTGCCGCCGCTGAACAATATCGCCGAAATCCGCGAGCCGATTGCCGAATGTAATATGCTGTTGCCACAACAATATCTGGGCAACGTGATTACACTGTGTATCGAAAAACGCGGCGTGCAAACCAATATGGTCTATCACGGCAACCAAGTGGCGCTGACCTATGAAATTCCGCTGGGCGAAGTGGTACTGGATTTCTTCGATCGCCTGAAATCAACCTCGCGCGGTTACGCCTCGTTGGATTACAGTTTCAAACGTTTCCAAGCGGCAAACATGGTGCGAGTGGATATTATGATCAACAGCGAGCGGGTCGATGCGTTGGCACTGATCGTACACAAAGATAACGCACCGTATCGCGGGCGTGAATTGGTGGAAAAAATGAAAGAATTGATTCCACGCCAGCAATTCGATATTGCGATTCAAGCCGCTATCGGTAACCATATCATTGCCCGTTCCACGGTGAAACAGTTGCGTAAAAACGTGTTGGCAAAATGCTACGGCGGCGATGTCAGCCGTAAGAAAAAGCTGTTGCAGAAACAAAAAGAGGGTAAAAAACGCATGAAGTCATTGGGTAACGTCGAAGTGCCGCAAGAGGCGTTTTTAGCGATTTTACATGTTGGCAAAGACAAATAAGGAAAGCGAATGTCAAAATTTTTTCTGCCGATTCTGTTAGTCAGCGGTTATATTTTATGGAAAGTATTGGACAATTTAGCACTGCCAAATACCTTTTCAATTCTATTGATTATCTTCACTCTGATCGCCGGGGCAACGTGGTGCTATAACCGTTTTTCTGCCGAACCGAAACGCCAACGCCAAATCGCACGGCTGGAGCAACGCAGCGGCAAAAGCTTAAGCGAAGAAGAACGGGCGCAAGTCGAGCCGATTTCGGAAGGCAGCGAATTTATCGCCTCCTTATTTCCGGTGCTGGCGATTGTGTTGTTGGTGCGCTCTTTTCTGTTTGAACCGTTCCAAATTCCGTCTGGCTCGATGGAACCGAGTTTGCGCATCGGTGATTTCGTGATTGTGGAAAAATACGCTTACGGTATAAAAGATCCGATTTTCCAAAACACCTTGATTCCCGTCGGTGAACCGAAACGGGGCGATGTCGTGGTGTTTAAAGCCCCGCCGCAACCAACCGTTGATTACATCAAACGTGTCGTCGGGCTGCCCGGCGATCATATCAAATATGATCAAGCCAACGGTACGCTGACCGTGACTCCGGCAAAGTGCGGTTCTGCCGTTTGTGCGCCGGAAACTTACCAATACAGCGATGCCAAAGCCAATCCAGACTTTTTCTATCACGGCAATGCACAAATCGAGATGAGCGAAAAAGGGGCGGTAACGCACCAAATTCTACTCAATCCTGTACGTTTCTATTATGATGCCGCTTATTACAAACAACAAGGCAATCCGCCTGGCGAATGGACGGTGCCGGAAGGCGAATATTTTATGATGGGCGACAATCGTGACAACAGTGATGATAGCCGTTTCTGGGGCTTTGTGCCGGAAAAAGCACTCGTCGGCAAAGCCAGTTGGATCTGGTTGAGCCTCGATAAAAAAGCCAATGAGTGGCCAACAGGCATCCGCACCGAACGCCTGTTCAGCCAGATTCCTTAGGGAAAACTATGCAAGATCTCGATAGATTACAACGTAAAATCGGTTATCAATTTCAAAAAATCGATTTATTGAAACAGGCGCTGACCCATCGCAGCGCCGACAGTCGTCACAATGAACGGTTAGAATTTTTGGGCGATTCAATTCTGAATTTTATTATCGGCGAAGCGCTGTTTAAACAGTTTGAAAAAGTCGATGAAGGTGATCTCAGCCGGATGCGCGCCACGCTGGTGCGCGAAAAAACACTGGCGATTTTGGCTCGGGAATTCGAGCTGGGCGATTACCTGCGCTTAGGGCAAGGCGAATTAAAGAGCGGTGGCTACCGCCGTGATTCGATTTTGTCCGATGGCGTGGAAGCGATTATCGGCGCGATGTATCTGGATCGCGGCTTAGAAAACATTATGCCGGTGGTGCGTGACTGGTATAAAACGTTCTTGAAAGAGATCAAACCCGGCGACAATCAAAAAGACCCAAAAACCCGGTTGCAGGAGTATCTGCAAGGCAACCGTCAACCGCTGCCGGAATATGAAGTGATTGATATTCAAGGCGAAGCACACAAACAACTGTTTAAAGTCGAATGTCGGGTCAGCAGCCTCGATAAAGTCGTGGTCGGACAGGGTCAAAGTCGCCGCAAGGCTGAACAATCTGCCGCCGAAGCGATTCTGAAACAACTTAATTTAACCCAATAGGCAACTTTATGAGCGAGCTAACCACAGAGACAACCACAGAAACAACCGATGAAAACCAGCAAACCTATTGCGGCTTTATTGCAATTGTCGGTCGCCCAAATGTCGGCAAATCGACCCTGTTGAATAAATTATTAGGACAAAAAATCTCGATCACCTCACGCAAAGCGCAAACCACCCGTCACCGCATTGTCGGCATTGATACCGAAGGCGCTTATCAAGCTATTTATGTCGATACTCCGGGGCTGCACATTGAGGAAAAACGTGCCATCAACCGTTTGATGAACAAAGCTGCCAGCAGTACGATCGGTGATGTCGATCTGATTTTCTTTGTGGTAGACGGTACCCACTGGACCGACGACGATGAGATGGTGCTGACCAAGTTACGAGCCGCCAAAGCGCCGGTAATTCTGGTGATCAATAAAATTGATAATGTAAAAAATAAAGACGAAATGCTGCCGTTTATTACTCAGTTAAACCAACGCTTTCATTTTAAGGCGACAGTACCTATTTCAGCACAACGTGGCAACAATGTGCACCAGCTGAAAAAAATTGTACAGCAATCACTACGTCCAGGACTTCATCACTTTCCAGAAGATCACATTACCGATCGTTCTGAGCGGTTTATGGCATCTGAAATTATTCGTGAGAAATTGATGCGCTTTATGGGCGAAGAGTTGCCATATTCGGTGACGGTGGAAATCGAACAGTTTAAAACTAACGAGCGTGGCACTTATGAGATCAATGGTTTGATTTTGGTGGAGCGTGAAGGGCAGAAGAAAATGGTCATCGGCCATCAGGGGCAGAAGATCAAAACGATTGGTATCGAAGCCCGTGCCGATATGGAAAAGCTATTTGATAATAAAGTCCATTTGGAGCTGTGGGTGAAAGTCAAATCCGGCTGGGCAGATGACGAACGTGCGCTGCGTAGTTTGGGCTATATCGACGAATAATCAGACCGCACATTGAATACCAATTGTTTTTACAGTTGGTATTTTTTTATCTATTTTCGCCGATAGTGATCTTGCTTGGTCTTTTATCGATTATTTGACGTTTAACTATCGCTGTTTCGCCCAATGACACCCAACTTTCTTTGCTTGTGCAAAGAAAGTTGGCAAAAGACAAACGATTGCGTTTGCATGTTGCCTTTGGCAACAGCCCGAAGGGTGAGCGAAGCGAATAAACACACCCTATTGAACTGCTGTTCTTCGCTCAGTATGAATTTGCTTGACGGAAAATTTTTAATTCGCCCGCATTGCGGGCAGACTCGCTACGCTCAAACAAAAAAATTTCCCTACAAATTTCATACCCACTCAGGCAGTTCATAAGGGAACCGGCAACACGCCGTAGCGTACAAGGTTTTAAACCGCACTTTAATTAATAACAGCACGATATAGTTAATGCTCTAAACTACTAGATGAAATAACAAACGCAGAAAATTTTTTATTAACAACCTAAGGTAATCTGTAAATGAACAAACTACTCTACTCCGTTGAAGACAAACCGCCCTTTCTGTTAAGCCTATTGCTGGGAGCACAACATTTGCTGGCGGCGCTGGGCGGAATTATCGCCGTGCCGTTGGTGATCGGCAATGTGCTGCAACTGCCGAGCAGTGATACCATTATTCTGGTCAATGCGGCACTGCTGATTTCCGGTGTGGTCACCATGATTCAATGCCAAGGTATCGGACCTATCGGTATCCGTCTGCCTAGCGTGATGGGCACCAGTTTTACCTTTGTTGCCGCCGCCTTGGCAATTGGTTTTAGCCAAGATGGGGTTGCTGGGATTTTAGGGGCGTCGCTGGTCGGCTCGTTGGTGATGATTATTGGCAGCTTCTTTATGCCGACCATCCGTAAGCTATTTCCACCTGTCGTCACCGGTACAGTAGTGATGATGATTGGCTTGAGTTTGATTCCGGTGGCAGTCGATTGGTTTGCCGGTGGGCAACGTGGCGATGAGCAATACGCTTCACCGCAAAACCTGGCGATGGCATTTTTTGTGTTAACCATCGTGGTGATTCTGGTGCAATGGGGCAAGGGCATTTTCTCGGCGGCGGCGATTGTGATCGGTATGTTTACCGGGTATCTGACCGCACTTTTACTCGGTTGGATCGATTTCAGCGGTGTGCAGCAAGCGGAGGCATTTGCACTGCCGCAACCGTTGCATTTCGGTTTGGCGTTCCCGATTTCAGGCATCATCGGCATGAGCATTGCCTATTTAGTGACCATCGTCGAATCCAGCGGTAACTTTTTGGCGCTCGGCAATGCGACCAAAACCGAGATTAGCGGCAAACACCTGCGTGGCGGGGTGCTGTGCGACGGTTTGGGTTCGGCGCTGGCTGCGGTGATGTCCACCACACCATTTTCGTCTTTTTCGCAAAACATCGGCGTGATTTCTCTGACCGGGGTTGCCAGTCGTTATGTGGTGACCATTACGGGAGCGTTATTGATGCTCGCAGGGCTATTCCCAATTTTCGGCGCGCTGATTGTCTCAATTCCGCTGCCGGTATTAGGCGGCGCCGGCTTGATGATGTTTGCCATGATCATCGCCGCTGGCATCCAGATGTTGGATAAGGTGGAGCGCAACAAACGCAACGGTTTGATTATCGCCATCTCCATCGGCTGTGGTCTAGCCGTCACCACCCGCCCGGAAATTTTGGACAAACTGCCATCGTTCGTAAAAGAGATTTTCGGCTCCGGCATCACCGTCGGTTCATTGTTAGCTCTCACGCTCAATTTGGTTTTACCACACGAGAAAGCCGAATAACGCCACCGGATTTCGCCGATGACGATTTGCTTTTTTTATCACTATCGCTTTTTCGCCTCGACGGCGACCATACTTTTCTTTGCTTGTGCAAAGAAAAGTAGGCAAAGACAAACGCTTGCGTTTGAATGTTGCCTTTGGCAACAGCCCGAAGGGTGAGCGAAGCGAATAAAGCACACCCTACTGAACTGCTGATCTTCGCTTAGTGTGAATTTGCTTAACGGAAAATTTTTAAGACTCGTCGCTTCGCTCCTCAAACAAAAGAAAAATGAAAGTGCGGTGCGGTTGGTTTTCAATTCCCCATCTGGAGTGCCTGAGCGTTTGCGTGAAGATTTCAAGGTCAATTTGTCGTGTCCGAAGTCTGCGCAGCAGGCAAGTTTACAAATTGACCGTAGAAATTAGCAAAGGCGAAGATCAGCACTACAATTGGGGGCGCCTTTCTTTTGCTTATCTTTTCTTTGGCGAAGCAAAGAAAAGTAAGTCGCCATCGGCGAAATCCGATAGTTAAATTTAAAATAAAAGATATAAAACCAAAGTGCAGTATGCTTCCCGCATAAAATCCTGTAAAATGCCCAGCCTTTAACCACCGTGGTTCGTAACCCTCCCACGCAAAAAAACTAGGACAAATTATGCAAAATAACACCAAAAAAGCGCTGGTAATCTTCTCCGGCGGACAAGATTCCACCACCTGCCTGCTACAGGCAATTCACGAGTACGGCAAAGAAAATGTCGAAGCCGTGACCTTTCAATACGGACAACGCCACGCAATTGAACTGGAAAAAGCGCAATGGATCGCACGCGATCTCGGCGTAAAACAAACCTTGATCGACACTAGCGTAATCAAAGCCATCACGACTAACGCCCTGATGGATCAAAGTGCGGTCATAGAAGAGAACGATGATATGCCGAATACCTTTGTCGACGGACGCAATGCACTATTTCTGCTCTATGCCGCGATTTATGCCAAAGGACAAGGCATTCACGACATCATCACCGGTGTGTGCGAAACCGATTTCAGCGGTTATCCCGACTGTCGCGATGTATTTGTCAAATCGATGAACGTCACCCTCAATCTGGCAATGGATTACAACTTCAATATTAAAACACCATTGATGTATCTGGACAAAAAACAGACCTGGGCGCTTGCCGATCAATTAGATGGCTTAGATTATGTACGGCAGCACACCCACACCTGCTATCTCGGCGTCGAGGGCGGTTGCCACGAATGCCCGAGTTGCAAATTACGCGAAAAAGGCTTGAATGAATACTTGACAGAAAAAGAGGCGCACCATGTTTAAAATCAGCAAAGAATTTAGTTTTGATATGGCGCATATGCTCGATGGACATGACGGTAAATGCAAAAACCTGCACGGACACACCTATAAACTGCAAATTGAACTCTGTGCACCGCTACTGACCGATCCGGCAAAGTGCGGTATGGTGATGGACTACAGTGATCTGAAAAATACGGTAAATGAGCTGATCATCAAACCGATGGATCATGCATTTATCTTCGATGAAAATAGCGAAAAAGAAAGCAAAGTTGCCCGCTTATTGCAAGAATTGGATTCCAAAGTGTTTGCCCTACCCTACCGCACCACCGCCGAATTAATGTCGCAATTTATTTTCCAACGGCTGCAACAAGCGGGTTTGCCAATTTCTGCTGTGCGTTTGTGGGAAACGCCGACTTCATTTTGTGAATACTCTTGTAACCAATAACGGACACCAAATGAGCAGCGAAATTCACTACAATATTGTTGAAATCTTTGAAAGTCTGCAAGGGGAAGGCTTCAACACCGGCATGCCAAGCATTTTTATCCGCTTCGGCAAATGCAACCTCGCCTGCCCGTGGTGTGACACCGACTACAATCGCTTTACACGGTGGACGTTGAACCAGATTATACAAAAAGTGCGGTCATACACAGCGAAAAACATCATCATCACCGGCGGTGAACCGACAATTCAACCAAAATTGACGGTGTTGCTCGACGAACTCAAAGCCGACGGCTATTTTTTGGCAATCGAGACCAACGGCTTAAAACCGACTCCGCCACAAATCGACTACATCGCCACCAGCCCGAAACGACTGTATCAACACAAATATCAGCAGCGTGGTATCCCGTTTGCACACGAAATACGGATCGTCAACGACGGCGACATTCTGCCGTTCTGCCAGCAGCTTGAACAACAGATGCAAGCTGATCACTATTACCTCTCGCCTTGCGAACAACAGGGCGAAATGAATTTACTGGATACAATTCGCAAACTGGGCGAACTCAACCAACGCCCCGAAGCGTTATCCGGCAAGCGCCCTAAATGGCAACTGAGTTTGCAAACCCATAAGCTAGTTGGGATTGAGTAAACACAACGTGCGGTTGGCAGTTATTTAAATTTATGGATAAAATGGTGCTGCCAAAACACAAATCGAAGATAAAATTAAACAACAGACCCTAAGGATATCGGATGCCCTACTCTCCGCCATTTCAGTTAACCCACAAAATGATAAGCCTAGTGGCATCTATTTCTGAATTACTGGGACGCTGGTCAGCGGGCAATCCTAACGGCTTAGTACCGATACTACGCCGAGAAAATCGCATCAGAACGATACAAGCTTCCCTGGCCGTTGAGCATAACACGCTAACCTTAGAACAAGTAACTGCGGTAATCGAAGGGAAAACTGTGCTAGGCACTGCAAAAGAAATTCAGGAAGTACACAATGCTTTCGCGGCTTATGAAGCCATACCACACTGGCAACCCTATCGTGCAGAGGATTTATTAGAAGCGCACCGTATGTTAATGTATGGACTGATTACTGATGCCGGCCAATGGCGTAACCAGGGTGTCGGTATTTATCGTGGTGAAAAATTGGTACATATGGCGCCACCGGTGACTCAAGTCCCTCGCTTAATGGCGCAGCTCTTAGCGTGGCTTGCCAATACCGATGCCCACCCGCTCATTGCATCCACTGCCTTCCATTATGAATTGGAGTTTATCCATCCGTTTAGCGATGGCAACGGACGCATCGGGCGTTTATGGCAAACCCTTATTTTAAGCCGTTGGCATCCATTATTGGCTTATTTACCGGTTGAAACTATGATTAAGCATCATCAACCAGAATATTATCGCCTTCTCAATCAAGCGGATCTTACAGCGGATTGTTCGACATTTATTGAATTTTTACTGGATACATTGCAATCTGCACTACAACAAGCGATTC
Source organism: Testudinibacter crocodili (assembly GCF_006228025.1). Classification (NCBI taxonomy): domain Bacteria; kingdom Pseudomonadati; phylum Pseudomonadota; class Gammaproteobacteria; order Pasteurellales; family Pasteurellaceae; genus Testudinibacter; species Testudinibacter crocodili. Next base: position 16,843 of record NZ_VDHF01000018.1, on the reverse strand, counting down.
TCACCGAAGCAATACCGATGAAAACGCAGGAAAAAACGCCGGTAGAAACGCAGGTAAAAACGCCTGAAAAAATTCTTCTATTATTGCAACAGAATCCCAACCTAACCCTATCCGAAGTCGCCAAGCAGATTAACCGCTCATCAAGTGCGGTCGAACGTGCGGTAGCCAAACTAAAACAGCAAGGCAAACTCACCTTTCACGGTGCCAAAAAAAACGGGGCTTGGGAAGTGAAAACAAAAGGATAAGCATGCTACTGATCATCAACAACCATGACTCTTTCACCTATAATCTGGTCGATTTGCTGCGGCGGATTGAGGGACTGGAGATGCAGGTGTGTGATACCGAAAACGTGGATTTAGACGCAGTGGTGGCATTTAGCCATCTGTTGATTTCGCCTGGGCCGGATGTGCCGTCGGCATATCCGCAATTATTTGAAGTTTTACACCGCTATCATCAGCAAAAATCGATACTTGGGGTGTGCTTGGGACATCAGACCCTATGTCAGTTTTTTGGTGGCGAGTTGTACAATTTGGCGCAGATTCGGCATGGGCGAAGTGCGGTATTGCGGCAAACTGACGACAGCTTACTGTTTAAAAACCTGCCACAATCCTTTAAGATAGGGCTTTACCATTCGTGGGCAATTAAAAATTTGCCGCCATGCCTGCAAGCAACGGCTGTCGATCAAGACGGCACGTTGCTGGCGATGCAGCACCGCACTTTGCCGATTTTTGGGGTGCAATTTCACCCTGAATCCTTTATCACTGAACACGGGGAGCAGATGTTGCGCAACTGGCTGGCAAGCTGACACAAGGATCAAATAATGATACGTTTTTTTTCACAACTATTGATTTTTCTCAAACTATTTTGGCACCGTTTTAATGAAAACAAACTGAATATGGCGGCGGGCTATTTGACCTACAGCACCATGCTGGCGCTAGTGCCGTTGATGATGGTGGTGTTGGCGATTTTTGCTGCCTTTCCGGTGTTTAACGAAGTCAGCGGGCAAATACAAAGTCTGATTTTTGACAATTTTGCACCGGAAACCGGTGGCGTGCTGCAACAATATTTAAACGAATTTGTCGCCAACTCGAAAAAAATGAGCGGTATCGGCGTGATCGGTTTGATCGTGGTAGCGTTGATGTTGATCTCTTCCATCGACCGCACGTTGAATGATATTTGGCCGAACACCAATTCGCGCACGCCGTTGTTTTCTTTTGCAATATATTGGATGATTTTAACCCTTGGCCCGCTGTTCCTCGCGGTCAGTCTGATTGTCAGTTCTTACATTTTTTCTATTCAATTTTTTAGCCATCAAACGGTGATGTCTTTCGGCACCAAATTGCTCAGTCTGGTACCGTTTATCTTGACTTGGCTCGCCTTTACCCTGATTTATACCGTGGTACCGAACACCAAAGTTAATCTGCGTTATGCGATGATCGGTGCGTTGGTTGCCGCCATCTTTTTTACTCTTGGCAAAAAAGGATTCACTTGGTACATGACTGCCTTTCCGTCTTACCAACTGATTTATGGCGCCTTAGCGACGCTGCCGATTCTGCTGCTGTGGATTCAATTGAGTTGGACTTTTGTGTTACTGGGGGCGCAATTGACAGCAGTGCTGGAAGATTTCCATTTGGTCCACACCGGGCAATTGGACTTGCATAAAGAGTCGCAAAATAAACAACAAAAACTATCCGAAGAGTTGCAACGTTTAACACAAAAAATTGCTACGCAAACTGCACCTGATAACGGAGAACAACAAAAAAATGATCGCATTGATTCAAAGAGTTAAACAAGCTTCAGTCAGCATTGAAGGACAAACCGTTGGTGAGATAAAGTGCGGTTTGCTGGTGCTGCTCGGCGTGGAAAAAGACGACAATAGCGAAAAAGCCAAACGCTTATTGGATAAAGTATTGGCTTATCGAGTGTTTGCCGATCAAGACGGCAAAATGAATTTAAATGTCAAGCAAGCGAACGGAAGCGTGTTAGTGGTGTCTCAGTTTACATTGGCAGCGGATACCAACAAAGGCTTGCGCCCCAGTTTTTCCAACGATGCATCGCCACAGCTGGCGGAACAGCTGTATGATTATTTCAGTCAACAGTGTAGCCAGCAGATCAACACCGCATGCGGAAGATTTGCTGCAGAGATGCAAGTCAGCTTAATCAATGACGGTCCGGTGACGTTTTGGCTGCAGGTTTAACAATATGCTATTTTTATTAAGGAAATCAATATGAAAAGAGTTAAAGGGTTTATCACTTCCGGCATTTTATTGCTGGTCAGCGCGCTGCCGGCACAAGCTGCTGAATCGACCAAGCCAGAACAACAGGTCAGTTTTTCAGTGCAAGTGTCACGCCAAGTAGAACGCGATATGATGCAAGTGGTGCTTTATGCCCAGCAATCCGGTAAAACCTTAAAAGAGGTCAGTCCGATTGTCACTCAAAAACTCAATCTCGCAGTTGAAGAAGCCAAAAAACGCCAAATTCAAACAGGCATGACCAACCGTCGTACCAATATCAGTTATGATAAACAAGGTAAAGCGAGCGGTTGGATTGATTACGGCGAAATTACCTTAGAGAGCCAAGACTTTACCGCACTTTCCGATCTGATTGCCAGCGTCAGCGAGCAATTGGCGGTACAAAATATCCGCTTTACGCTTTCAGACCAGAAAAAACAGAGCTTGGAAAAACAGATGACTGAAGAGGCATTGCAGGCATTTAAACAAAAAGCCGAACTGATCAGCCAAAATCTACAAACAAAGGGTTACCAAATTGCTAATCTGGATCTAGGCAGTCCGAGCGATCTAGGGGTAGACAGCCAACCGGTTTATTATGAACGCAAAGCGGTTTTCTCTTCCTCCGAAGCACCGAGCATGCAGGTGGAAAGCGGTTTAGCCGACTTGAAAATTCAGCTGAATGCCACCATTTATCTGAAAAATGACTAATTCATAGCAGGATTTGTTATAATCCTGCTTTCTATCCATAAAAAATTAAGGCGGAGTTGCCGATGAAAGTAGCAAAAAATGTAGTGGTCAGTATCGCATATCAAGTTCGTACTGAAGATGGTGTGTTAGTAGACGAAGCCCCGGTCAACCAACCGTTGGAATATTTGCAAGGGTACAATAATCTGGTTATCGGCTTGGAAAATGCCATCGAAGGGCGTGAAGTCGGCGAAAAATTTGAGGTGCGGGTCAAACCGGAAGAGGGCTACGGCGAGTATAACGACAACATGGTGCAACGTGTACCGAAAGACGTCTTTGTCGGCGTAGATGATTTGGAAGTCGGCATGCGCTTTATCGCCGACACAGACATCGGTCCGTTGCCGGTGGTGATCACTGAAGTGGGCGACGAGCATGTGGTGGTGGACGGCAATCATATGTTAGCCGGACAAGAGCTGCTGTTTAACGTAGAAATCGTGGCGACCCGTGAAGCAACACTGGAAGAGATTTCCCACGGTCATATCCACGCTGAAGGCGGCGGTTGCTGCGGTGGTCACGACAGTGATGAACAAGGGCACGGCTGCGGCTGCGGACACAACCATGGCCACGATCATCACGGACACGATCACCACCACCACGGTCACGAAGGGTGCTGTGGCGGTAAACACAAGCACTAATCTGCTTGCTGTATCTCATCGTAAACAGAAAGATAGCTACGGCTATCTTTTTGCATGTTGGGCACGCTAATATGCCAATGAAGCACGTATCTCTGTTCGCTACCGCACTTTATGTTAAAAGTGCGGTCAAAGTAATGATAAATTATATAATTCAAGTTTTAAGCAGGAGAATTTTTTATGCAACGACATCGACCACAGTGGGCAAAATGGCTTAGCATCACATTATTAACGCTACCATTTGCGCTGGCTGCCAACCTCACGCCGCCCCTGCCACAAAGCACCCTGATTGAAATCGCAGCAGAAAAACCGTTGGTCAATCAATGGCAGGACATCACCTATGCGCAACCGAAAGCCATGGGATACCCGCTGAATCTTAAAATGGACATTTTGCAACCACAAAGTGATACCAAACTGCCTGCCGTGCTGTTCGTCACCGGTGGCGGTTTTCTGATGTCGCCGAAAGCTAATTACATTCAACAGCGCTTGGCGATTGCTGAAGCCGGTTATGTGGTCGCCAGCATTGAATATCGCCATATTCCGCAAGGTAAATTCCCAGAACCCTTGCTGGACGTGAAATCGGCAGTGCGCTATTTGCGCGCCCATGCCGATGAATTTGGTATTGATAAAGATAAGATTGCGATTATGGGTGAGTCCGCCGGGGGATATTTTGCCGCATTAGCCGCCGCCACCAATGGTGATCGCCAATTTGATGTGGGCGAAAATCTGGATCAAAGCAGCACTGTGCAAGCTGCGATTGATCTGTACGGCTTATCTGATCTAAGCCAAATCGGCGCCGATTATTCGCCGGAAATACAAGCTATGCATGCTGGCGATAATGTCTCAGAGGCCTTGATGTTAAACGGAATACCGCCGTTTGCCAGTGGTGGTGCCGTCAGCGCCAACCCAGAGCTGGCAGCACAAGCCAACCCGATTAGCCATATTTCTTCCAATACGCCACCGTTTTTATTAATGCATGGCGATGCTGATATGCTGGTCTCACCCAGCCAAACTGAAATATTGTTTAACGCCTTAACAGAAAAAGGGATTTCAGCACAACGTTATGTGATTAAAAATGCAGATCATGCCGGTGTTTACTGGGCGCAGCCGCAAGTGATCAAGTTGATCATTGATTTTTTGAATCAACAATTTAAAAATACAGCCAAATAATCTTAGGGCACAGCGAGGCGGATATGAACATAAAAAACTTAAGTGGTTTGCAAAAAACCGCACTTGGTATCTCAACATTTTGCTTTTCAAGCATTTTCTTTTCAACCATGGGATTCTCTGTATCAGCCAAAGCAGAAATTAAACAGATTGAATCACAAATTAACCAAGTGACGTTATACCAACAACAAGCCAAAATCGAACGCCACGCTGAAATTGAATTAAGTAAGGGACAGCATGAACTGGTGTTTTCCGCCTTACCACTGCAATTGGACGAAGCGTCATTACAATTTAATGCCAGCGGCAGCAGCCCCTTAACCGTGCTTTCGATCGACAGCGAACGACACCCTGCCGAGCAGCACAGCGGCAGTGTATTACGCGATTTACAGCAACAAATCACTGCCCAGCAAGCCACCGTGCAACAACATCAAGATAAATTAGCAGAGTTGGACAACCAGTTTAATTTGCTACAATTGTTGCAGCAATCTCGCCTAAACAGTGACACTCAACAGAGCTTTGAAGATTTCGCTCGCCTACAGCAATTTTCTCGAACCAGCTACACCCAATTGAGTGCCGAAAAACGCGCCACCCAAACGGAGCTGGAAGCGCAACAACAAAAACTGGCGCAGTTGGAGCAGAACTACCAGCGTTTAGGCGGCGAGCAACAAAATATGCAGCGCTTGGTTCGTGTACAAATTCAGGCAGCAGCCGACGGCAAACAACAACTGAGTTTAGCCTATAATATTTTTAATGCCAGTTGGCAACCGCAATATCAGTTAAATTATAACAGCAAAAACAACCAATTAGATTTACAATATGGCGCAAAAATTCAACAAAATAGCGGAGAGGATTGGTCAAATGTCAAACTGATCCTGTCAAGCGCACACCAGATTGAAGTCGGCAACGTACCTGAAATTTCACCTTGGCTAATCGACTTCTACCAACCGCAACCGCTTGCCATCCCTCAAGCTGCCAAAGATAAGAAATTGAGCCTGCAAGGATTAGATCAGGCAGAAACGGCTATACAAGCAGAGCTGACTATGGCTGCTGCCCCGCAAACCGCTAAAGTGGAAAGCGGGATTGTTGCTTCCAGTTTCACCCTTCCCAGTGCGGTCAGTATTGCCAGCCAGCAAGGTAACCAAAGTGTGATCATTGCCAGTACAAGTCAAGAAGCGAAAGCGGAATATGCGTTTTATCCAGAATTTCAGGATAACATTCTCATCACCGTCAGTGGGCAAAACCAACAGGATTACCCGTTATTAGGCGGCGCATTACGTACCTCTTATAACGGCAGAATCGTCGGCTCCGGTTACCTGCCAACCCTATTGCCCGGCGAAGCGTTTAAGCAGTTAATCGGCGAAGATCAAACCATCAGCGTCAAAGCAGAACCAGTAAAACGCACCCAAGAAAGTGGCGGCTTGATCAACAAAACCAACAAAATACGCCTTGAAACGGGCTACACCCTGCAAAACAACCGCGCTGAAAGCGTTGATGTAGTGGTTTATGACCGCCTACCACAAGCTGTCAACCAAGCGATTAAAGTGAATATCTTAGCGCCAGACAGCAAAACCGCCACCATCGACGACAATGGCCGCTATCAACAAAAAATCACCCTCGCCCCAAACAGCAAGCAAACCATCAACAAGATCTTCACGCTGGAATATCCACAAGATCAAATACTGAGTGGGTTGTGAAATTATAAAAGTGCGGTCAGTTAATACAAAATAGCAGGTTGGCAAATGGTAACTAAATCAAACCTATTGCCAACCTTGGTTATGCTGATTAAGCCAAAAACCGTCCGATTACCTGCCCACCAACCAGAATCCAAGTCATCAGTAACGAGGTGAAAAATACCCCGAAATACAGATAGCCGGTTTTGAGGTAGCACCAATTATTGATCAACAATAATACAATGAATTGCGGAATAATTACCGCTAACATCATCATCCAACGTCCGCCAAATTGCGGTAGCCCGATGAGATCAAAACCGGGACCGATTTGCATAAAATTCGGTATAAAATGGAATAGCCACAAGATACATAAGCCACCAACAGCGGCGAAGACCACTTTTAATGTCCAGATTACCAGGGTAGATACCGCACTTTTCGCAAGCGGTTGTTTCATCTGTACGGTTAAAATCAAGCCGTTATAGATAAAAAAGAAGGCGAGAATCGGCAACCAATACACCAGAAACAGATTAAATCGCTCTGGGGTCAACGGTTTTAAAAACGGCCATAAAAACCGAAGTTCAGTCCCCCAATACCAATGGGCAAAACCGGCAAGTATATACAGCCAGCCGATTAAAACAACACTCAACGCTAAAAATCGCAGGATAATATTAGCAGTGGATAACTTATGCTGCTGACTGAAAATTCCGAATTCTACCAAGGAGATCTGCGGTGCGGTTTTTTTCCAAACAAGGAAAAAAATCAGATTTAGCACTGCACTGACCGCCAGCCAAGTAATAATACCGTTGCCCATTTCCAGCGGCATAAAAGCAAGATGAGCGGCAATCGGTTCATTGGCGCCACCCCATTGGGTCAACAGCGGATAAAGCACAAGCGTGGTCACGATATTAAGAATCGCAAAGCGCCACCATGTTTTGGTGCTGATTGCCGTTTTGGTGGTAACCGGCTGCGTAGCTGCACTAAAATACGGCGTTTGAAGCAAAGCATTAGCAACAAACAGGCTGGAGATCATTGCAAAGAAAAGTGCAAACAATCCGGCAACCTCCTTATACCAGTAAGTTTGCTGCGTTGGATCGATCCAGTGGCTTTTATCGCCGTTTTGCAATGCCGTATTGAACCATTCTATCGCCCGCTGATTGCTCTCTTTGGCGATCATCACGCCCAAATGTGTGCCTTCAACCAGATCTGCTCGTCTTGCCGAACCGTCAGCAAAATTGCCGTAGGTATAGCCCCACTTCAACGTTTCGCTTTCAGGCAAAGAGAATGCCAATAATCGAGTTGAATTATGGACTAACTCTTTCACCGGAAAACTTCTTTCGCGATAACCACCAATCTCCTCATATAATCCCTGCGTCAACAGATAGTTATGAATTTCCGGATCACCGCCATTGCTGCTTAAACCGTTGACCGCTTTATGATCGGGATTGAGTTTGGCGACCCGAATCGCATTCAGCGCGCCGGTTGAATGACCAAAAATGCCCAGCCTGTGTTGATCAACAAACGGCAGGGATTTTAAATATTGGTAGCCGTTGTTCGAGCCGCTCATATTTTTATTGCTGGTAGGTAACGTGGTTGAATAACCGTGCCCAAATTGATCGATCGCCAACACAACAAAACCCCGTTTTGCCAACTCCAACGCCCCAAAGGTGCTGGTTGCTTCTTTATCACTTTGATAGCCATGCAATGCCAAAAGACCCGGTGCCGGATTTTCAGCGGTTGCCGTAAGAGGACGATAAAGCTTTGCCGTCATTGGCTGCATCTCTTCGGTCATAATCTGAATTTGTCGCACATCGATACGACCGAAATCCCGCTCGATCAATGACGCCAAATAGGCAAAAACCAGCGTCAATATCGCAAACAGGATTGCGCCTAAAAACGAAGGACGGCTGGCATATCTATTTTTCATACGTTTCTCCTTACTAATTTAAGGTATAAGCTAAGTTGTAGTTTCAGCCAGCACCGTAACTTGCGCGCTATCTATCCCTTTTACCAGTAACGGCAGTGCAAAAATGCGCTGCAACTGCGGTGCATCAAGTTCAGCCAATTTCATATCTTCGATAATGCAAATGAAGTTTTCACTGAACATACCGAGCATAATCTGGTGTGCTTTCACACCATGCTCTGGATTCGCCGGAGAGGCGAGCGAGATAAAATCAAAACCGATCGCTTTCAGATTCGGGGCGTAGTCAATCAAATATTGTGCGGCATTAATACTGACTGCGCAGCCTTGCGCAGCATATTGCTGCGGTTGTTCAGACCGCACTTTTTCCAAGCCGGTACGAATTAGCAAACAGTCTGCTTGTTGAATTTGCAATAGAAAAGAGGCGAGATCCTCAACTTCAATGAGGCTGGCTTTTGCTTTTGGAATATCAAGCAGCAGCGGTTTCTGATAAATAAACTGTGCTAACGGCAGCTCCGAAATGGTTTTTCCGTTCGGATTGAAGTGATTGGGCGCATCAAAATGGGTGCCGAAATGGTTGAACAGATGGATTTTTGCACTGTTATACACCGCACCTTGCTGTGTGTCACTACACTTTTCGATACTCAGGGTTGGCTCACCGGGAAAGCCGGGATCATTGATATCCAGCGGATAAGAAAGCAGTTGATATGGCATAAATTACTCCTTTGTTTGCTTGAGAGTGCGTGTTTGTTGCAGTAACCAACGCTGTGCAGCCGGGCTATTGAATACGGCATCCCAGGTGTTGTGTGGATTATTATTGACAATGCCGTTATCTCCCGCCTGATCAAAACTGAATTCAGTGTATTTTACGGTAGGATTTTTCAGTTGCTGGCTGAGGATTTGGTAATTAATTCGCGAGCCGGCAACCGGCGAAACTTTGTCTTCTTTGCTGTGGAAAAACCAGATCGGCATATCGGCAAGCGCTGCAAGATTGTTGGCGCTGGCATTACCGTCAAGCCACTCTATGCTGTAGGCTTCACGCCCACTCATCAGTAATGCCGCGGCGAAAAAGTGCGGTCTGTCCAACAACAAATAAAGCGCACCTTCGGCACCACGCGATAAACCGACCAGATAAATCCGTGCCGGATCAATCTGTGGATGTTGTTGCAGCGTTTTATCAATCATCGTCAGCAACAACGCTCGACGATTTTCCGTCTGCCAATGAATACCGCCGCTCTGCCCTTGCTTCACATCATCAAAGGGATCAAACACGCTGCTATATTGTGGCGCAAGCACAAAGCCTTCTTCATATTGCAAAGTCGAAATAGCCCCTTGGCTGGAGAGTAATTGTGCGACATTGTCCTGCCCCAACTGCCCGGAACCATGCAGGAAAATGGTCAGTGGATACTGCTGCGCCACCGCACTTTGATGCTTGGCGTTATCAGGGGAAAAGTGCGGTTTATACAATTGATAATGCAATGTGTTTTTGGGATCGTTTAGAGAAACGTGATCCGCTGTAAACTGATCAAACCACAGATTATGCCTATTCTTCGCCTCCGCCGTTATGCTAATATTTTGTGGCGCAACGGTTTTGCCGTCGCTTAATTTAAGCAGCCCTTGCTGGGAGATATGGTATTGCAAGCGCTGTTGATAAAATTCAGGCACGCGGTTGCTTTGCACGATGTCTCGCTGAATAATTTCACCTTGTTCATTTTTGGCACGAAACGAGATCGGCTCACTATTTTCGGTTCTCAATGAATATAAATCAGCATTGTCATCTTCTTTATTCAGCTCCAAAATCAGGTAGTGACCTGATTTGGCTTGTGGAGATAAAGTCGGTTTATCCATGCCGTAGCTTCGAAGAATTTGGCGCTCGCCTTGTGCTTTTCCGTCCAACACCACTTCAATTTGATAACGCTTTTCCAACCCTTCGCCATTGAATAACTCATCTTCATATTCCAAGGCAAGCGCCGAGACTTTTTGCCCTTTGGCGGTTAATTCGGTGATCAGTTTGGCACTGATAATTTTTGATGGCTGCGGTTCGTCGGGAATCGTGGTGGCATCATTAGCCAATAACTGTGGTGACAATGTCAGGGAAAACAAAATGGCAAAATAGGATTTAAACATAATCGTGTCCTTTTGTTTGCGATCTTTTGCAGAAATTTTTATTGAAGAAGGGCAATAAAGTTTCATTGCCCTGTAGGAGAAAATTACAGCTTTTTATTTTGCAATTGAACGTAAACCAAAATAGCAGCCAGCACGCCCAACGGGAACACGAGGTCAAATACCGAGCCGTCTTGTCCCCAAACTAAGTTGGATAAAATCACGGCAGTTCCGCCAATAGCCCAAGCAATAGTGGTAGGAATCGACCAGACAATCATCTGTTTTTTCACATCGTTGATGCCCATCATACGATTAACCACCCAGAACAGGCTGTCATTGAAGTAACCGAAAAACAACGACCCCATGGTGGCGGCTTGCGCGGCAAGCAACATATTGACTCCTGGTATTTCAGCTAAAATTGGCGCTGAAATGGAGGCTGCGGTAATCATGGCGACCGTACCCGAACCTTGAATAAAACGGACTAAGGTTGAAACAATAAACGGAATCAGAATCGGCGAAATCGGTAAATTAGCCACTTGTTCCGCTAATTGTTGACCTGCGCCACTATCCCTTAATACTGCACCCAATGCGCCACCAGCACCGGTAACCAGCAAAATAATCCCTGCGGTTTTCACCCCTTCTTCCAAGTGAAGTGCGGTGCTATGTTTATCTGCATTGGGTAATAACGCATAGATTGAGACCAATACGCTCAGGGCTAAGGCGATAATCGGACTGCCGACAAAGGCGATGATTTGGTAAATGGTCGAATCTAAAATCCAAGCAAATTGATCCTGTTTTGCGATTAAATCGACTATCGCTTTGATAAAAATCAATGCAATAGGCAACACAATCGGCAACATGGAAATACCCAAGCCCGGCAGATTTTTCTTCTCTCTGCTTTCAATATAGCTGTCGTATTTTTCTTTTAATTCTTCATCGGTAAAAACTTGTTGATTAAAATCAGGATATTTTTTATCTAACCATTTAGCATAAAGCACAATACCGATGACCGCAGGAACTGCAAATACCATACCCACCAATAACATTGCACCAATATCAACGCCAAACAATCCGGCAACCCCTAACGGCCCCGGCGTTGGCGGTACAGTATGGTGGGTGACTACTAAACCACCTGCCAAGGCAACCCCAAGCGTCAACAGTGAACGTTTACCGTTTTTTGCCAAGGCTTTGGCGACCGGGTATAAAATAACAAAAGCAGAATCGACAAAAATCGGAATACTGACCACATAACCTGTGATTGCCAGCGCCCATTCTTCTTTTTTCTTGCCTAAAAATTTGATAAAGCTGTATGCCATTTTTTCAGCAGCGCCGGACACTTCTAAAATGCTACCCATCATCACGCCGAGACCAATTACGATCCCGATACTGCCGAGCGTGCCGCCAAACCCTTTGGAAATGACCGCCAGCGTTTCGGTAGCATTTAATCCGCCGACAATCCCGGCAATAGCCGATGCGATCAGCATCGCGATAAAAGCATGAACACGAGTTTTTAACACTAAATAAACCAGTACAGCAACGGCAACAATTAAGCCGATAATCGGAATCGGTAATCCAAACATAGGGCTATCTCCTATAAGTCATGCTGAATAAATTGATGGATAACATCGCTAAAGTTGTTATCGACATAAAAGCCTAGTTTTGCCGCTTGACTGCAATCAATACGCGCAGGCCAACTGGCGACAATATCATTAATTTTTTTATCAAATTGGAACTCAATTTTTTCTAAAACAGCCTCTCCTTTGATCGTGGCAAGATCGTGCAACATAGATTCAACACTGACGGTAAAACCCGGTAGATTAATGACATGCCAATCTCGTGAGGTCAATGACGGTAGTATCAGGGCATGAATAAAATTGCGGATTACGGTGTTCGGGCTTGAGATCCATAACAGTAATTCCTTTGCTACCGGACAAACGGACTGTTCACCATTCAGCGGTTCGCGGATAATGCCGCTAACAAAAGAAGAAGCCGCTTTATTTGGTTTTCCTGGACGAATACAGATCGTCGGCAAACGTACTGCAATTCCGTCAACAAAACCTTTACGGCTGTAATCGTTAATTAACAGTTCACACATGGATTTCTGCGTGCCGTAAGTGGATTGTGGGGTTACCGCTGTGCTATTGCTGATCACCTCAGGTAAATTACCGCCGTAAACCGCTAAGGAGCTGGAGAAGATAAAGCGGATTTTTGGATTGGCTCTACGGCAGGCTTCCAACAGATTTTTGGTCGCTAAGAAATTGATTTCATAGCCTAAATCCGGATCTTCTTCAGCATGGCTGCTAACGATCGCTGCCAAGTGAAAAACCGCACTTGTGTCTGGGCTAATCACCTCGTTTAAGCCGTCAGGATGGCGCAGATCCATTTTAATACTACGAACACGACTGTCATTATTCGGAATAACAGGTTCATTCACATCCACCAAGATCAATTCTTGAATATCAATATCACGTTGTTGTAATAGCGTTTTGGCAAGGCGCTGCCCTAAAAAACCTTGGCCACCGGTAATAACTATTTTCATGCTGCTATCCTCGTTTTGAATTATTTATATTGCTCAAACCATTTCAAGCCATCTTCGGTGTTGCCTCTCGGGTTATATTCACAACCAACCCAGCCGTCGTAGCCGATTTCGTCTAGTTTGGCGAAGATATGTTGGTAGTTGATTTCGCCTTCGTCAGGTTCGTGGCGCTCAGGCACAGAAGCGATTTGCACATGGGCAAATTTGCCGTTTAGGGTATCGGTCAGGCGGGATAAATTACCATCGACATTTTGGGCGTGGAAATAGTCGAGCTGTACGAACACATTGTCGCGATCAATCAAATCCACCAGTTCTAACGTTTGAAATTGGCTGGCGGTGAGGTAGTTCGGTTTGACTTGTGGGCTGAGCGCTTCCAACAAGATTTTAATACCGTGCGGTTTAAATTTATCGGCGGCATAGCGTACGTTGTCGATAAAAGTTTGTTTATATTTAGCATAATTTTCCCCCGGCGGCACGACACCGGACATAATATGCACATTCGGACAATTAAGCGCCAGCGCATACTCCAATGCCAGATCAATATCACGGTGGCTGTCGGCTTCGCGTCCCGGAATCGCAGACACCCCCCATTCACCGGCTTGCACATTGCCCGGCGCTGTATTGAACAGCACTTGTTGCAAGCCATTTTGTTGCAGTTTGGCTTTTAACTGCTCTTTTGGATAGTCATAGGGAAAAAGATATTCCACATACTTGAAGCCGGCTTTTGCCGCCGCTTCGAAACGATCGAGAAACGGTAGTTCGGTAAACATCATGGATAAATTTGCAGCAAACTTAGGCATCTTATTTTCCTCTATTTTTCAAATCATTGACTTCATCATCGGTGAGATAACGTACGTTTTGTCCTTTTAGCAGGAACAGCAATTTGGCGGTTTCCTCTAATTCTTCGGTGTTGTCCACTGCATCGAATAAATCTTCGCCACACACCACCACGCCATGATTAGCAAGCAGGAATGCCTTGCCGTCCAACGCCCGTTCACTCAGTTCACGGGCAATATCTGGCGAGCCGGGGCGGTAATAAGGAATCACTGGTAGTTTGCCGACCCTCATCACATAGTAGGGCGTGAACGCCTTGATGGCATTGCTTGGATCCAGATTGTCCAAACAGGAAAGTGCGGTCAGATAGGTGGAATGCAGATGCACAATCGCGTTGCATTGCGGGTTGCGTTGATACATTGCCAAGTGGAACACCGACTCTTTTGACGGTTTTTTGCCTTCCAGCAACTTGCCGTCACTATCCAACACCGACAAATCTTCCGCCTTCAAGCGCCCTAACGACGAACCGGTCGGGGTAACCAAAAAGCGGTTGCCGCTCAGACGCAGCGAAATATTGCCGGCACCGCCAACGCTGTAACCCCGTTCAAACAATGAACGGGCTAAGTTGACCAGATCGATTTTTTGTTGCTGTTCACTCATACAAACATCTCCTGTGCATCGCTAAAGAACAACTCTTTGCCGAAGTTGCCGGATTTGAGCGCTAGAAAAGTCGCTTCATCGAGGGCTTTCAGCCACGGCACGCCCGGCGCAATTTGCTTGCCGATTTGGAAGCCGTCAAAGCCTAATTTCTGCACCACAATACTGGAAGTTTCTCCCCCAGCAGTGATGAAGTTTTTCACACCGTACTGCTTTAATTTTTGGGCTAATTCGGCGAAAGTTTGCTCAATCGCATGACTGGCAGTCTCACCACCGAATTTGGCTTGGATCGCTTTCAACTGTTCTGGCGCAACCGTGGCGTATACCATCGGTGCAAATTCACCGTTCAGATTTTCAATCACCCATTGATACAGCTCTTCGGCATAATTTGGGTTATTCAGGCTCTGTTCGACGTCCAATAATTTATGCGCGGCTTTGGTTTTATAGGCTTCCACTTGCTTGTTGGTCATCACCGAGCAAGAACCGGAGAGAATCACACTTTTGGCTTTGTTGGGTAAAAGTGCGGTTTTTTCAGCCTGTGCCGTGTTGTTTTTATTTTTGTACGCCGCCATATACGCCGCTAGACCAGAACCACCGGTCACCAGTTTGAAATCGTCAATGGCTTCAGCTAAGACCGCTAATTGTGAATTATCCACAGCGTCAACCACCGCATAGCGGTAGCCCTGTTGTTTTAATTGCTCAAAACAGCCTTTGACATGATCGGCGCCTTGAATCACATCAGAATATGCCACCAAACCGGTTTTACCACACGCTTGCGCATCCATCAGACGCATCAGATTGGCGTCTTTCATCGGCGTAATCGGGTGGTTTTGCATCCCTGATTCGTTGAGTAACGTTTGACCGACAAACAGATAGCCGTTGAAAATGGTTCTGCCGTTAATCGGCAATGCTGGGGTGATCACGGTGAAATCATCGTTGAGTTGATCCAACAGCGCATCGGTCACCGGACCGATATTGCCGTTGGTAGTGCTGTCGAAAGTGGAACAATATTTAAAATAGAACTGGCTGCAACCGCTCTTTTGTAACCATGCTAAAGCTTGCAGCGACTGCTGTACCGCTTCCTCAACCGGATTGGAACGGGATTTGAGGCTGATCACCACCGCATCGACCGCACTTTGCAACGTAGTACTTTGCGACGTAGTACTTTGCGACGTAGTACTTTGCGACGTAGTACTTTGCGACGTAGTACTTTGTAATGCACGATTCGGCACGCCATTCATTTGCACCGTACGCAAGCCGTTTTCGACCAAGAAACTGGCGATGTCGCTTGCCCCGGTAAAATCATCTGCAATTACGCCCAACATTATTATTTCTCCTCTTTTTGTGGCAAGGTAATGCCGCTAAAAATTTTGATCACCGCACTGTCGTCCTCTTTGCCGTAGCCTGCGTTGCTGGCAGAGGTGAACATATTAAAAGCGGTGCTGGCAAGCGGTAGCGGAAAGTGCAGCGATTTGGCAGTGTCCGTTACCAAGCCCAAATCTTTGACGAAGATATCGACCTGAGACAGCGGGGTGTAGTCGCCGTCCACCACGTGTTTCATACGGTTTTCAAACATCCACGAATTGCCGGCGGCATTGGTCACCACGTCATACATCAAATTCAGCGGAATGCCGGCGCGAGCCGCCAGCGCCATCGCTTCCGCACCGGCGGCAATGTGCACCCCTGCCAGCAATTGATGAATAATTTTCACCGTTGCGCCCAAGCCGATTTCTTCACCGATGTTATATACTTTACCTGCAACCGCACTTAGCACCGGTTGCAGCTTTTCAAAGGCTTCGCTCGAACCGGCAGCCATCACCGTCATGTCGCCTTGTGCCGCTTTTGCTGCGCCACCGGAGACCGGCGCATCAAGCATTATTAAGCCTAATGCTGTTAATTTTTGTGAAATTTCTTTGGCATCTTGTGCGGAAATGGTGGATGACACCATCACTGCGGTGCCGGGTTTTAATTTTGCCGCCAACCCATTTTCACCGAATAAAATCCCTTTCACCTGATTAGCATTAACCACCAACAGCAATACGGCGTCCAGTTTCTCAGCAAAACCATCGGCATTCGGCGCGACATCTTTTGCCCCGTATTGTTTCAGCTTATCTAATAAAACGGGATTTAAATCAATTCCATAAGTGTCAAGCTTAGCCTTAATACAAGAAAGTGCTGCGCCCATTCCCATTGCGCCGAGACCGACGACTGCGACTGAATAACTCATAAAAAAATCTCCATTTAGATTGAAAATCAACTCAGATAACTCTGCATTTTGTCAGTGCATAATGCCTGAATTGAAAAGATAAAACTGCGAGTTTGATCACAAATATTCACAATATATGTTATTTATTGTTAAATTTAGCGCTGTTTAAAATCAATATTTGAGTTATTTACATATAAAGTGTTAT
>NZ_VDHF01000179.1:0-833 GCF_006228025.1 Testudinibacter crocodili | reverse complement strand
TTCTAACACCAATCATTCGTAGTGGTTCTGGATCAGGATTAAATGACATTTCATTATAATAAAATTTTTGCTGAAAAGGATAAAATATAAATCTATCAAATCGCTTAAGGAAATCGAGGCCTAATAGATTTTTATTTATCTTATTATAAGTGAAGTTCATCCTTTTAATTGGCGGCTCATCACCAAATTCCAAATCTTCTATAAAAACTAAGTTAGAAGATTCTATTTTATTCATAAAATCAACTGAATTTCTTCCTAAGTTTTTATTGTTATAGTTATTTACTATCATATAATTTTTGATAATAGGGTCAAGAGATGAGGTGGCTGCCCCCGTATCTAATGCAAAATGTAATGTAATCCATTCTTTATTCTGATCTTTAGACTTATTCTTTTTATATAATTTAAAATAAGGATAGTCATCCTCTCTATAGTTA
This sequence comes from Testudinibacter crocodili, assembly GCF_006228025.1. NCBI lineage: Bacteria > Pseudomonadati > Pseudomonadota > Gammaproteobacteria > Pasteurellales > Pasteurellaceae > Testudinibacter > Testudinibacter crocodili. The sequence goes on along the minus strand of NZ_VDHF01000179.1, from coordinate 399 downwards.
ATAACATTTTTATAATTTCCCTTAATCTTCTTATCTTTATAAATATTTAACTTGCCATTGGAATTATCCACCTCCCAAATAAACTGGTTAAAAACGTCAATACCTAAAATACCATCAATTTGTTCTCCGATAGTTTCTTTAAGATGGCTAAGATCTAATGCAATAATTTTACTGGTATAAATTTGCTCTTGCCCAAAAAACATTGTTGGACTATGATAGAATAGTATATCATTAGTACTATTCTTATTTGAAGATACTAGTTGAGTTACTGGTAAATAATATTCTTTCTCTGTAATTCTTTTGCTTACTTTGTCAGCGATTTTATTATCTAAAACTGTTAAGCTACTTCCTGTATCAAGCATAAAGCGGTATTTTTTTTGATTAATATATACATCATAT
>NZ_VDHF01000178.1:0-524 GCF_006228025.1 Testudinibacter crocodili | reverse complement strand
AATTAATATCAATAATAATAAATCTGCTTCTTAAGCAATAGGCTGACTTTATCATAGGAAGATAATTTTAGCTTAGGGTAAAACTAACCAGTTTGTTTTCGATAAGTTATTAAAGCCATCTAATTCTGTAGGAATACAATTATGAAAGAACTTAATACTTATGAATTAAATATTGTTAATGGTGGTACAGGTAGCCATTCTGTAAATTATTCAGCATCTAAGAATAACAAAGGTTCTGAATCTATTTCAGGAAACTATTCATATGAAAATGGTAACTTTAATTCAAAGACAGAAATATCTCACTCACGTGATCGAGAAGGAAATAAGGATAGTAGTATTACTATTTCAGGTGGCTATCGTTGGTAGCCTATTAATCAAATAAAGCCTGGTTTATGATCTTGGCTTTATTTTAGATAACAAGTGAGTATGGTATGAAACTTTTAATCAAATTATTCTGTCTACTAGTTATATTCCCTATAGTGTCAAAAGCAAATGACAAGTTAATATATAGCTCTGATTTTAAA
>NZ_VDHF01000177.1:0-756 GCF_006228025.1 Testudinibacter crocodili | reverse complement strand
TCATCCAAAAAAGCTATCCCGAAACCACGATAAACAAAGATTGGATAAAGCAGGCTTATGGTGCATTTGAACACTTGCCCTTGCAAGGTATGGAATTTCTTTCACCATCGTTAAAAACATTTTTAGAGAATTTATACTCCCCTGAATAATTACTCCAATCGTCAATAGGCGGTTTTATTTTAAGGTAACACCATATTGTAGAACCGCATGACAAAGGCGATACTGATGGGGATAGCAAACCAAAAAATGGTGATGATGGCGGTGCAACAGCACGAAGTCATGCGCTAGATGCGTCCAATGCTAAAAAAGGAGACAGTGAAGCTTTTGCAGATGGTGGAGATGCACCGATACCACCAAAAGAAGATTCTACTACTCCCAAAAGTGGAAATGGCGGTGCTATAACAATGATAACTCCAGATCATAAAAAGACTGCTTCTTGGGATAATATTCAAGGTTCAAAAAATTATAGAGATAAACAAAAATAATTAATAGAACAGGGTAAATTTGAAGAAGCTTTTGATATGGATATTAAAGACATAAAAGATAAATTTGGTGATAAATATGATGATGCAATTGAGCAATTGAGAGAGTGGTATAAAAAGAATGGTATATTTTAAATTATTATAAAACATGAAATACATAATTAAACCTTTGGTTTCGGTTGGGAGTTTTATTTTTAATGAACAACGCAGTAATATTATTCAACTGATTAATCTTCGTTTAAAAGGGACAGAACAAAAACAACACGGTATAAAC
>NZ_VDHF01000176.1:0-780 GCF_006228025.1 Testudinibacter crocodili | reverse complement strand
TTTTTCCACTCGCAAACCGGTGATTTTGCTGACGAGAAAGAACAGGATCACACTGCCGACGCCGCTGTAACCCACCGTAATCAAGATGCTTTTAATTTGCACCCACAGACTGGCGCCGCCGCCAGTGATGTCGGTCGAAACAAACACGCCGGTCAATACTGCGCCAACGATACCACCGATGCCGTGAATCCCAAATGCGTCCAACGAATCGTCATAGCCTAACCAATATTTGAGTTTGGTTGCGCCCCAAAAACAGATCACACCGGAAATCAAGCCGATGAAAACCGCACTTTGCACGCTGACAAAGCCCGCAGCCGGCGTGATTGCTACCAAGCCTGCTACCGCACCGGAGGCTAAACCCAACGCCGACGGTTTATGTCCCAGCAAACGTTCGGTCAACATCCAAGCCACTGCTGCCGCGGCTGTCGCAATTTGTGTGGTTGCCATTGCCATACCGGCACGACCGTCGGCTGCCAATGCGGAACCAGCGTTGAAACCAAACCAGCCGACCCACAACATTGCCATGCCCACCAGCGTCAACACCAAGTTGTGCGGCGGCATCGCTTCTTTACCGTATCCAATACGTTTACCGATAATCACTGCGCCGACTAAGCCTGCAATACCGGCATTGATGTGGATAACCGTGCCGCCGGCATAATCCAACACGCCGTCTGCTGCCAACCAGCCGTCCGATCCCCACACCCAGTGCGCCGTCGGCACATAAATCAACAGTGACCATAAAGCGCTGAACAATAACATGCCGGAAAATTTAATCCGTTC
>NZ_VDHF01000175.1:0-1710 GCF_006228025.1 Testudinibacter crocodili | reverse complement strand
CTATTAATATTGCTTATTGCCATATAGATAGAATCGTTGCCATTGGAGCATGTCCAGTCAAAAACAACCCATTAAGATTAGATGAATTTATCAATAAAAAATCTTTTGGAACCGATTATTTTTTAGAAAGAAGAGAATTAGGAGTAATTAATTTAGGAGGAAATGTTTGTATAAAATCAAAACATCAAGAATTTTACTTAAATAATCTTGATGCGCTCTATCTCGGAAAATCACAAGAAGATATTCAATTTATATCACTAGATGATAAAAATCCCGGAATCCTTTATTGCTTAAGTACTCCGGCTCATCATACTTATCCAAGTAAATTAATTAAACAAGAAGAAGCCAGAAAGATTCCACTTGGCAATAAAGAAAATGCAAATATTAGAATAATTAATCAATATTTACATCCAGAGATCATTCAAACTTGTCAACTATGCATGGGAATAACACATCTAGAAGACGGAAGTGTCTGGAATACAATGCCTCCACATACTCACGACAGAAGAATGGAAGTATATTTATATTTTAATGTTAAGCCATCACAAGCCGTATTTCATTTTATGGGAGAAGCTAATGAGACAAAGCACATTGTGATCAAAGATAAAGATCTTGTTTTTTCACCTAGTTGGTCTATACATTCCGGATGTGGAACTCAAAACTATAGCTTTGTTTGGGGAATGGCTGGTGAGAATCAAACTTTTGACGATATGGATTTTATTGACATAAATAGTATGCTTTAAAATATCAACTAAGGAGAATAGAATGTTTAATATAAAACAGAGAAAATTAACAGCCATCACAATTATTGGATTACTCACCTCTTATAATTCTATCGCTGCTACAGAAATAAAAGTTGCATTTAATCAGTCAGACAAACATCCTCAATATTCTGCACTTCAATATTTTGGAGATAGACTATCTAATGAAACAAATGGAAAATATAAGGTAAATATATTTCCAAATGAACTACTTGGAGATCAAAGAGCATCTCTTGAATTAGTACAAAATGGCGCAATCCAAATGTCAATTGTAGCTAATCCATTAGTTGAAAATTATGATAAAACATTTTCTGTGATTGGATTACCGTATATCTATACATCTCCCGAACACCAAGAAAAAATATTTACTTCCAGTATATTAGATGATCTATTCAAATCAACAGCTAAATTTGGCTTTGAAGTATTAGGTTCATATACCGCAGGAGCAAGAAGTATTTATACTAAAAATACACCTGTTAAAAGTATAGCAGATCTTAATGGTAAAAAAATTCGTGTGATGCAATCCGATACAATGATAAAAATGTTAAGTTGTATGGGCGGAGTAGGCGTTCCAATGAACCAAGGTGAAGTCTATACAGCTATCCAACAAGGTGTGCTAGATGGGGCTGAAAATAATGAAATTACTTATGCTGATTTAAAACAATACGAAGTAGCACCATATTTTTCTCAAACCAGGCACTTAATGGTTCCAGATCTGTTAATTATTAGTTCACAATTTTTATCTTCTATACCAGAAGCAGATCAAAAATTAGTTAAAAATATAGCAAAAGATAGTATTAAGAAAGAATTTGAAATGTGGAATGCACAAATTCAAAAATCTGAAGACCTTGCAAAAGAAAAAGGAGCCACATTTATTGAAGTTGATATAAAACCATTTCAAGAAAGCTGTAAGAAATTACAAGATGATTTAATCAAAACACCTGAGCAA
>NZ_VDHF01000174.1:0-807 GCF_006228025.1 Testudinibacter crocodili | reverse complement strand
AAATTAAATCATGACTTAAATTAATACAAGGAAGATCAATTTCATTTTCTAAATTTGACCTATAAGCCTCTTCCACTGAAATTTTCAAATTAGAAAAAACAACATTTATTGTGTAATTGTAAACAAAATAATTTGGCACAATTATATCATTTATTATAAAGTTAATGCTCCCAAAACAAAAATCACTACACTTATCACAATCTCTATCTTGGGCATCCCAGATTATTCCTATCTTATTGTCTTCATCATAAATTATCATTATTTTAACCTTTTATTATTAGATTGACCTGGCATTTTCCTTAATTCTGACTTCACATCATTCTGTAACTTTAAAGGTGCGAACTTATCATTAGTAGCACCAGCCCAATGCCATCCAGAATCGCTATTTGAATCAGTAAACTGATGAATATTTCCCATTTCATCAATCGCAAATCTTTTATTACCAATTAATACTGATTTTTCAAATAAAGCAAAAGAGTTTTTAGGTTCAATTCCTGCATTAGGTCGATTTCCTGCACCACCTTGAGTATGTTTAGGATTCGATTGATAAATTAGACCATTACCAGCCGCTATTGGTTCAGGGTGAGGTATCGCCGAAGTTTTCTTGATAATTCTAACATTACCAAAATTCGAACCGAGTGTTCCCGGCTCTACAATCACCTCATACTGCGCTAACGATTTAGCTTTATTAAGGATGCCTTGGGGGTTAATTTTAACGCCGGATAGCGCTCCCGCTATAGTATATCCTGCAAGGGTATAGCTCGCTAACTCTTCTGATTCCTCCTGATTAAACCCATAATTTTTATA
>NZ_VDHF01000173.1:0-596 GCF_006228025.1 Testudinibacter crocodili | reverse complement strand
TAATAATATTATGTCTGGAGATGATGATATTTACTTTAACTTAATAGATGACATAGAAGAAAATTCATTAACAAATATAATCTATCAAACATTTCTAGCATTGAATGATATTTATGGATTTTATGCAGCTTATATTGATCAATTAATGTTTAATGATGACATAGAATTTTTTGACGAGCTAAGCCAAATTGAAAGTTGTTTGATTGATTTGGCAGTATGTAAAATAGATATCTCCGAAACTATAGCACCTAATTTTTTAGAGTTTAAATTTAAAACAACAACACAGTATCGAAAATGGATAAATGCTATTAAACATAAAGCTTTTCTAGCTAATATCCCATTGAAGGTTGAATTAATGAATTTAGTATCTGATGATCATAACACAATAGGTCACCAAGCAGAGCGAGAAAGCTTGGGATTTAATAATGATATGATTCATCCTGATATTTATATGAACGAATTACTACAAGGAATGCGGTTAATTCATCAAGTGCTACCTGCTATTGTAAAAAAATTAGATATTAAAGATTTTCAAATTAATGAACAAGATTTAAGTGTCTAATTTAATATTATACATGTAGGCATAGTAGACAAAA
>NZ_VDHF01000172.1:0-1182 GCF_006228025.1 Testudinibacter crocodili | reverse complement strand
TTCTAGGAATTTTCTTTATGGTTTTTAAAAATGTATTTATGCTGAAAAGCATATATAGAAATTATATTATTTGGGGTACAACAGCTTTTATTTTATACTACTTTGTTATTAATATATTTGAATCTTTTTTCATGTTTAAAACAGGAGAGTATATACAAACTATTTTTTTAGGTTGTATATATAGTTTATATTTGAGTCAGACATTAAATAATAAGAAAGATAAATGACGAAACTAAATTCTGTATTTTAAATTATATATAAAACGACATATATTATCCTTTGTGGAGTAGTATTCTCTTTTTAGCTTAGATAAAATATTTAATGCAGATTTTGATCTACCTTCTTGAGTGATAATTGATTCTAGTTCAGCATCAATAATACAGGGAGGATATACTGAAAAATTTTCTACTTTATTCTCGTAGAAGCGTGACATTTGATCGTCTACAGGATAAATAATTTCATTAAAATAATTAATAAACTTCTGAGCGGTTTCAGGTGTTATTAAATAACCTGTAGTACAAATAAATTCACGAAAATATTTTGCAACAGTAAAATGTTGTGTTTTTGCAATAGTGATATATTTACTTGAACGATGGTTTTTATGAAGCCAGAGAAACTGATATTTTTCAGCCAAGTCATTGGCTTCCTGTAAAAAATATACAAAGTTATCTAATAAGTTTGCATCATCTTCTAATACGATAATTGGTATGCCATCATTTAGGCACTGCTGCCAAACTAGATAGTGGCTAGCAAAGCAACCTAGTTCAGATAGAGATAAATGACGACCTTTACGAGTAAAATGCTTCTCAGCATTATATTTTTTAAATAACGGATGGTTTGGTTCTTTTGTACCGTGAACAGCGGGGAAATATTCAATATTTAATTTTAACTCAGGATGTTTTTTTACTAATAATTTAAATTGTTGATCCATATGTTCTTTACGATCAACAGAAGTTTTTAAATTAATAACATAAATTTTAGGGATCATATTATTACCTGACTAAGACATTACTAGAATTTTGGCTAACAGTTTTACTGCTAGCCAAATAAACTGGTAATGAAACTAAATATCCAAATTCGCCTGTAACGCATTGCTTTCGATAAAGTCGCGGCGTGGTTCGACTTCATCACCCATCAGGGTGGTGAACAGTTGATCTGCAGCGACGGCATCTTTAATGGTGA
>NZ_VDHF01000171.1:0-783 GCF_006228025.1 Testudinibacter crocodili | reverse complement strand
TTATTCTCAACCGCACTTTGCATGGTAAGCGTGATATAACAATATAAAATACATTAAAAAATTATTGGCAGATCTCTACATTATAGCTGTATTTTAATAAAGTATCTTTTTCTAAGTAAACAATAAAAACTGCATTTCCATTTTTACAGAAAAGATATTTTTTTCTTTTCACATAGCCATGCTCAATCAAAAAATCAACATTAGCAACACCATGGATATATATTTTAATCTCAAAGTATTTAAACAAATCAATGGAATAAATCTCACCCTTAAACTTGTTTTTAATCAAACTTAGAAATATCCCCCCCTCTCTTTTATTTTTATAATTATTTTGAATATTACCAGTAATAAAACCATACATAGCCAGAGCTGAAGATAAAATCAAAATTACATAAAATAATTTTACTTTCATTTCTTATCACCTGTAATTTGATTTGAGTATTCTCCTCCAATTGAAAAGCCACTACCCAATCCAATTCCAAATATTTGTTTAGTTGTGCCCGCTTTACCAATAGGTGGAGTCGAACCCACACTAACACAATAGACTCCGTAACACCCTTTACTGCTAAAGCTTGATCCAGATAATACTGAGTTGATTGTTTTCCCAACTTCAGGATTTTCTTTAACATATCTAAATAAATTATTCTCAACCGTACTTTCCGCTATCGCTTGCCCGGTTGCAACATTAACAAGTGCAGTTGTTCTATCCGTAGCTGTTCCATCTGCCTGTGCCGTCACCGTTGCCGCCAATGCGCCTGTCAGGCTGCTGAGGCTTGAGATATT
>NZ_VDHF01000170.1:0-2166 GCF_006228025.1 Testudinibacter crocodili | reverse complement strand
CCAATAAATATGCTGTTATTTTTACGCCAACCGATTTCGGTTGTCCACTCTTTTTTATTGGGGGTTAAGGCGTATTTTGGCAATTTAAAAGATTTAACTGCTGTATAAATTAAAATCTCAATATTTTATAAAATAAAAGCAATTAAAAATAAAAAAAATGCGATAATGTATCGCATTTTATAAAATCTAAAAAATTATCTACTTATATTAAAAAAGTGCGGTTTATGGCTTTGTTGTTCTTTTCTTAAACAATAAAATTAATCCAATCATAACAATACCGGTAGCAAAAAAGCCTAGCCAGCCAGACTGAGTAAAACCGACAACTAAATAGCCGACCGCAGAAGAGACGGCAACCAGCATCGCATATGGCAGCTGAGTAGTGACATGGTCAATATGGTTACAGCTTGCACCGGTAGAAGATAAAATAGTGGTGTCTGAAATCGGTGAACAGTGGTCACCACATACTGCGCCAGCCATCACCGCAGAGAGACAAGGCAGCAATAGTGCCGGATCCGCATTGACAGCAATAGACGCAGCAATCGGTAGCATGATGCCAAAGGTTCCCCAGCTGGTGCCGGTTGAGAATGCCATCACTGCAGACAGAATAAAGAGCATCACAGGCAGAAAACCGATCGCAATCGAACCACTGACTAAGCTGGACAGATATTTGCCGGTGTGCATATCGCTGACAATAGTATTGATGGTCCAAGCAAAAAACAGCACCAAGATAGCACCGAACATTGACTTGATTCCCAAAGCGTAAGCGCTAACATACTCTTTCAGCGAAATTTGTTTAGAGCTTAATGCACAGAGTGTTGCCGTGATTAACGCGGCGAGACCGCCGACAACCAACGACGTGCCCACAACGGTATTTTCAAACGCACCTAAGATAGAAAATACTTGTCGGTCTGCCGCCAGACTTTGCGCACCGGTGTAGATCATCATACTAATTGTACCGATAATCAGAACGAAAATTGGTAGAATCAAATCCATTACCCGCCCCTGTTTACCGTTTGAAATATCATCCGAAATGGCTTCGGCGTTTTCGGCATTGCGTTCGAAGTGTGCCATCGGACCGATATCAAAGGAAAAAATGGCGACAATAAAAACCAATACTAAAGCGAAGATTGCATAAAAATTCATGCCAATCATCGCAATAAATGCGCCGATCGGCGAATATTCGGTGATGGCATGGGTGGCTAACAAGCCACCAATCAGGGTAATGATATAAGCCCCCCAACTGGAAATCGGCATGATGACACACATTGGTGCGGCGGTAGAATCCAATAAATAGGCCAATTTGGCACGCGAAATTTTATATTTATCGGTAACCGGGCGGGCAATCGCACCAACAGCTAAACTATTAAAGTAGTCATCGATAAAAATAAAAACACCTAAAAACACCGTCAGCAATTTTGCGCCACGTTTTTGTTTGATATGTTTTTGTGCCCAGTTAACAAAAGCCTGATTACTGCCGGAAATAGTTAGCAGTGAAGTTAAAATGCCTAATAAAATCAAAAAGATAATAATATTAGTATAATTTGCATTCAGTGCGCCATCGCTATACACGAGAGAAGAGACACTGGAAAATGTGTACTGTGCAGCGGTTAGCAAATTGCCGCCATTTAACATCAAAGCACCGACAATAATTCCGGCACTCAGCGACAATAATACTCTGCGAGTGATGATCGCTAAAGAAAGCGCCAATAACGGCGGAATAATTGACCAAACTGAAGTGGAAAAATCAACAAAATCCATAAGAATTCCATAAATAAAAGTAATTACAACTGAGCTGAGGCTATTTATCTCTCTCAATCGTTGAGATGCAGCAGGGTGCTGTTACTAATAAAAGATAAACAGAGCCTAAAAGTTTCTCTCTGCAAATGCCAAAGGCTGGGCAGGGAGGGGAAACAGCGAAAGACTACAATAAGTGTTAAGAAAAACCAAGCTATATCCGCAAATTTCGGGTGTGAAAGCGCGGTATTGCTACTGTTTTGTTAAAAATCATGTGGATTTTTTGCCGGTTAAACAAGAGTACGATAAGTTTATACCGCACTTTTACGCTGTGCTTTTTAGTATTATTAAGATATAAAGATATGATAATTTTTTGATTATTAAGAAAATTTGACGGTATATTGATAACAGATAAAGGTAGCTTGTAGGACT
>NZ_VDHF01000017.1:0-68758 GCF_006228025.1 Testudinibacter crocodili | reverse complement strand
ATAAAATATTATTTCGTTTTTTACAATAAATACTATAATAATATGTTTAGAAAGAATGCGTTAGAATATTATCATAGCTCAAACTGGAATACGAGAGTGCTTTTACTCTCTCGTATTCCGGCTTGGTTTTATATAGCCATATCAATATTTTTGCTATCTTTTTTTATTTTATATCTCTTATTTGGCTATTATACACGCCGCCTTGATATTCAGGGAGAATTAATTCTTTTACCCCATTCAGTTGTATTAAACTCACCTAAAGCAGGTTATATAAATGAAGCGATGGTAAGCACTGGTGATTTAGTTAGTAAAGATCAACCACTAGTAAAAATAAAACTAGAACGAATAATTGAAAATGGTGATGTTGGTATTAACTCAGCTCACTCAATTTCCTCTCAATTAAAACAAATAGATAGTATTATTTTTAGTTTAGAAAAAAGCAAAAAAATAACATTAGCTAATATTCAGAATCAAATTATACAAAATAAAAAAATTTTACTTGATATAGAAAACCCAATTAAAGAAATTGAGAAAAATATTGATGATATTTATGCATTAGTAACCTCTTATCGTAAACTCCATAAGAAAGGCATTGCAAGCTAAACTTATACAACAAAAAATAATAATTTCAAATTTAGATAGTGAAATGATCACGCAAGCTAACCAGTTTGATTCAGAAATATTAAAATATCATATTCAAAAAGATGAATTAAATATAAAGCTGATGGAGATTAAGTCTATTACTGAAATCATTATCAATTCACCTATAAATGGTCGGGTTGAAGCTATCCATATTACATCAGGACAGAGTATCCATGAGAATAGCCCTTTATTACAGATCAGCCCGTCACAAAAAAGAGAATATAAATTGGTATTTTGGATACCTAGTGATGGCATGCCTTATATTTCAATCGGTGAAAAAATAAAAGTGCGGTATGATGCTTTCCCTTATGAAAAATTTGGGCAATTCAATGGAATAATTGAGTCAATTTCAGCTATTCCTGCTTCGTCTCAAGAGCTCTCATTTTATAAAAATGCACCACTAAATGCTGATCCTAATAATCCACTCTACAAGGTTATTGTAAATATCGAACAACAGCAAATTGATTATGATAAAAAAACATTATTATTTACTGATGGTATGCGAGCTGAAGCAACAGTCTTCTTAGAAAAAAGACCTCTTTATCAATGGATATTTTTACCATTCTATAGTCTTCAGAAAAATTTAATATCAGAATCAGCAGAATATGGCTTAGCTAGTTTGGCGATGGTATTAAATTATTATCAGGATAGCTCGGATTTATTTTCATTACGTCGTCGCTATCATATTTCTGCAAAAGGAACAAATCTAAAAGAGCTATCAAAATTACTAATCTTAGCTTTCAGTATGATAAATTTTCCAAACCACTTTTTATAGATCTTTCTTTTGAAATTAATAATGGAGAAAGTGTTGCAATTGTTGCCCCTTCTGGTTTTGGAAAAACCACATTACTAAAAATAATTTCAGGTTTACTACAACCAACAAAAGGTAAAGTCTTTTTTAATCAGATTGATATTAATAAAGAGGATTGCTCCAATATTCTTGCCACTCACTATGTTTACATTTGATAGCGCAACAATCAACAGGCTAAATGCTATGTATTCCACAGATTTAATTCAGAAAAAAATAAATAAAACAATAAGTTAATATATATAAACTTAATCATAGAAGGGAAAATATGTGAACAAGATCATTGAAGTGATAATTAATATCAATAATAATCAGCTTGCTACTTAAGAACACAATAGCCAAGTTTATCATCGGAAGATAACTTTAATGATGAAGAAGGGTGAACACAGAGTTGAGGAATATAAATTCAACGCTGAAAAATATGCAAAAGATTATTTTTCTAATTATGGGGTACAAGGCAGTTATAATGAAAATATTAACAAGCAGAATAAATATAAAAGAGTTTATATTAGTAGTAGTCCTTTTCTCTTTGTTTAGAAACTTTATTTATCCATATATACCTATTGAAATAAATCTTTTTATCACCGAATTAGCATACATAATGATAATTACAAAAGCGTATAGATTCATTAACAATAAGCCAATTAATAAAGATTTGTGCTAAAACCGCACTTTTATCGACAAAACGGTAAAAGTGCGGCTTGCCGTCGAGCCTTAGGAACGGATAAATAACTGACGGTGATCCAGTGCCGGCAGTTGTGAACGCACTTCAGCCAAGCGCCGAAAATCAAGGGTCGCTAGCGCAAAACCTTCCCCTTCACCAACACCGCTGATAATCTCCCCCCAAGGGTCGATAATCATACTTTGTCCAAATGTAGTACGCCCATTTTGATGGCGTCCGCCTTGTGCCGAGGCAATCACATAACACTGATTTTCGATGGCTCTGGCACGCAACAGCACTTCCCAGTGCGCCTTGCCGGTGGTGTATGTGAACGCTGCCGGCAACACCAGCACGTCATACGGAGTTTGGGCGCGAAACAGTTCAGGAAACCGCAGGTCATAACAAATTCCTTGCCCAACCTCAATATCGCCAATCTTCAGTTGTGGTACTTGATAACCGGCTTGAATGCTGTCTGCTTCGCAATATTTTTCACCGATGCCGGTATAGCTGAACAGATGGATTTTGTCGTAACGGGAAAGCAGTTCGCCCTGTTCGCCATACACCAACATACTATTTAACACTTTATTGTCTTCACTGCTGCGCAGCGCAATCGAACCGGAAAATAACACGATGTTCAGCGCCTTTGCCAGCTCAGATAATAATACTTGTAATCTGCCCTCGCCAAAAGCTTCGGCGATCGCCAGCTTGTCCTGCTCATGCGCGCCCATTAACGCCCAATATTCCGGCAAAACCACCCATTTTGCCCCGGCTTTGGCGGCTTTGCGTACGAGTGTCTGCATCGTCTCGATATTATTATTGATATCTGTAGTTGAAACCATTTGAATGGTAGCAACTTTAAAATTGGCTGCCGTCATATGCCCTATCCTTCTGTATTACCTCTATCAATTTCAGTATCGCTTGATTCTATTCCGAAAACAAGCTTTCTGACAACGGAAAGCGTTTTTTTGTATGTTATACAATACATTGCGCTCAACTTAATTTTAAATAATATTACATTATTTTGCTATTTTACTACGTCCATAATCCAGGGCGGATTTTTAGATAAGATAAGATTATTTATTCAAAAATTCCAATTAATTCCAAATTGTTGTGTAAGTGCGGTTTTGCCAAGTAGAGTGATTTTTAATATTCGGCTGTCTTTTTGCTTCACTACCCATTGTTGTTTAATAAAATATTCGGCTAGCAATGTGCCTAAATGCCCGGCGAGGTGAGGGGTTCTTTCACTCCAGTCAAGACATTTCACCGCCATCTTACGTTTGACTTTCTGTTCTGTTTGCCAAATTCCGGCTTGCTGTAGCCATTTATAGCCAAGTGCGGTAATTTTCACCTCTTTGCTGTCGACATGGCTTTGAATATATTGCAAAGCATGTAATTGTTGATACAGTGCCACACCTAACTTTCCAGCGAGATGATTGTAGCAAAAACGTGCTTGGCACATCTCTTCTTGCGGTAATTTTCGTTTCACTTTTATCGTTGGTGCAAGATAGAGCATGGTTTCTAGAATTTGTGCGACTTCTTCATTGGCTAAGGCAAAATATTTGAACCGCCCCTGCGGAAAACAGATAATTAATTGGCTATCGAGCAAAACTTTTAAATGTGCCGTCGCCGCCGCTGGTTGAATCTCCGCACCGTATGCCAGCTCTTTAGCAGTAAAATATCGCCCTTCAAGCATAAGTAATAGCATCGATAAACGAATCTTATTGCCTAATGCGATAGCTATTTGATTTATCGCCATTTTTTCTCCATTGTTTATTTTTATCTTAACTGTTTCGGTTTGAATAAAGTACCTGCTGAGATTAATCTAGACGTCTCATTGATTATAAAGCAAACTATATGAATAAACTCACATTATCTTATTTTCACAGCAGCTTAGGTTTTTGGCTGACTTCGTTTTTAATTCCGTTGATGGTGCTGGATCTGACCGGTTCAGCTTTAACGGTTTCTATTTATTATGCACTGAATATTGCGCCTTACTTGTTGCTTACTCCATTCTCTGGTGTATTAGGGGATTGGCTCAACCGAAAACAAGTGATTATGTGGTGTGAATTACTGTGTTCGATTTGTGCATTATGCCTGTTTATTTTTATCGGTATTGAACAAAATATCACGATTTTGCTGTTATTTGGTTTCTTAATTTCATCACTTTCTGCATTTCACCACCCAATTTTTCAAGCGATTATTCCCGATCTGTTTTCCAAAGAAAAAATACAACACATTAATGCCAATATTGACATGATTGATAGTTTGGTGGGAATTATTGCACCAGCCTTATTAGGGGTCATTTTACTAAGTGTCGAAAAAAACAACTTATTATTATTTATTGCTTTTTGTTATCTGATTTCCTTTATTTCAACCCGCTTGATTATCTATCAACCACACTTGCAAAAGACAACAATGTCAATGCAAGGCATTTTCACTGCATTTTATGAGGGCGTACAGTATGTTTATCAAAAAACAGAATTACGCAATATTGCTATACTGTTTTTCTTTATTAATATTGGGATACGCTTGATTTTTCCAAATTTAATTTGGATCTATTCTTATCAATTTAATCTCACCGAACAAAGTACTTCTTTTCTATTTATTTTAATGGGAATTGGCGCAATTATTGGTGCAAAAATAGGAGGAATTATTATTGGTAAATTTACAGATATTACAATTATTTCTTTGGCTTCATTTACTATAGGTTTGTGTAGTTTAAGTTTAATTTTTGCGCCAAGTGCGGTGACACATGCCTTATTTTGGGCATTATCTTCATTGGTGCAATCGGTCATCGTAGTCACATTTTTCACTTACCGACAAAAAGTGACCGCACCTTTTATTTTAAGTCGTGTAATTGCCGTAACCCGTCTTATTTCCTATTTTGCTATTCCGATTGCGGCATTATCCGGCGGTTGGATTATTCAATATTTTAATCGCACAACGCCGATTTACCTTGCCAGTAGTTTGATTATTTTTATCAGTTTAGCCTTTTTTTTACGGATTCATCGACGAGATAAAAAGCCTGTTAAAACTGTGCTATGATTGGTGCATGATAAAATAATGACATAATCCACAATGGCAAAATCAAACTACATTACTCGCAACGGCTGGAATGTGCTGGATCAAGAGTTGAAATTTCTCTGGCGTGAAGAGCGTCCGAAAGTGACGCAGGCGGTCTCTGAAGCGGCGGCATTGGGCGATCGCAGTGAAAATGCGGAATATATTTACGGCAAACGCCGCTTGCGTGAAATCGATCGCCGGGTGCGCTTTTTAAGCAAACGCTTGGATGTGCTGCAAATCGTGGATTATCACCCGAAACAAGAGGGCAAAGTGTTTTTCGGGGCGTGGGTGGAATTGGAAGATGTCGATGGCGACAACAAGCACTATCGGATTGTCGGCTGTGATGAATTTGATCCGCACAAAAACTGGATTTCGATTGATTCGCCGGTCGCACGTGCCTTAATCGGCAAAGCGGTTGACGATGAAATCAAGGTCAATACCCCGTCCGGTGAAGTGGTGTGGTATATCAATAAAATTTGGTATCAGGCGGATTAAGGTAAGTCATGACGAAAAGTGCGGTTTAATCTACGCAAAAAAATCGGTTGATACAACGCATGGCGGCTTAAACGGTCGCCGATTTTTTTGATGCCGACAAAAGCAAGTGCGGTCATCGCCAACACAAACAGCGCAAGAATCAGTTCGTTATCTAAATACAGCGAGCCGATCACGGTCGAAAGCAAAAGTGCGGTCAGCGGCACGATATACAGCAGCATCGCCGAGAGGAGCATGGATTTTTCTTGCAAGCCAATTTCGATCAAATCGCCCTGCCGCAGCGGTTCGGCAACGGCAATTTCAAACAACAAACTGCCATCGTTTTTGCTGCCGTTCAGCTCCGAGAGTGCCGCTGCGCCACAACTGGCACGCGCCGCACAACCGCCACACCCTTGTTTGGTCTCGCAGCGCACTGTGGCGATGCCGTTATGGTAGTCTGCTACTACTGCGGTTTCAATCAGCATTGTTATTGTCCGTTGCTGTCAAAGCTGAGATCTTTGACAATCCGTTTTGCCGTCGCCAATGGAACCTGCCCGATTAACGTGATTTCACGGTTATTCAGCACCTCGCTGTAAATCGTATTGCCTGCCTGCTGCCAATAGTGCTCGCCTAATTTGTCTTCGATGTTATGATTGATATATAAGCTGAAAGAGAAAAGCCCGTCACTAAACATCACACTTTCCAACATGCCAATTTCCGTTTGATAGTGTTCATGTTTTATTCGTTGGAATCCCGGCGGCAGCCAAGCCAAGCGCCATTGCTGTTTACCCGGCAGCGCATCACCTTGTACATTAATCAACGGTGGTAAATTAAGTTGATCTAAGCGACTGCTCAGCGTTTGTAATTCAATCGCGTCTTGTTGCAGCGCAATCACCCGAAATTGCTCCAACAATTCGCCGTTGCGTTCTAACATATCGCTGCGCAGTAACAGATGACTCTGCTCATCCAGCCATAAAACATACTGGTAACGGAAATCATCTTTCGGCAGCAGCCGAATCACTTGAGCAACCCGATCAGCGATACGGGTTTTACCGGCATCAACAAAATCATAATAGCTTTTCAGCTTATCGTAATCTGCATAAACCACACTGGGAATATTGTCCAAAATGTACGGGCCTTTAATACTGAACGGCTGATAGCCGTTGCCGTAATAACTGATAATAGCATCACGTTGCACCACTTCCTGCTGCACGCCGTCTAAAGCGGACAATTGAGCGTAATGGCGCTGATTGGCAAAAACGTGACGATATTGGTAGCTGTTAACCTGATTCGGTAAGATTTGGATAAACGCCATTTCATAATTGCCGTGGCGCCATGTTTGCGCCATTCGTTGCAGTGTATCCAACAGTGTCGCAGGCAATGCCGGATTTTGCACCGGCTCGCCCAATGACTGAAGTGCGGGTTGGCTATTTTGTTGTGCATTTAACACGTTAGAAAAAGTCAGGGTCGCACAAATAACCCATGCTGTTTTAAATAACTTCATAAAGGTCTCAACATAAACCGACTAGAGTGGATTAAATTTGTTTTAAGGCAAAGCACAGCAACGCAGTATTAGAACTAATTTAATTCACTATAAAACAAATTCACCACCAAAAGGTGGTGAATATCATCATCGTATTATGATTTGCTTACTCATGGCTAGCGGCAGCACTCAAGGGCTGAGTGTGGCTGCGGCGCTGCAATTCATAATTTTGCAGCATCATGTTAATCCGCTTGCTTTGCTGTTCAAGCTGCGCCTGAGTCGGCACATCTTGACTTGGGGCATTATAGCTGACTTGCTGAATATTATTGGTAAACGGCAGCGTTTGCAGCACCGGATTATCAGCAACCTGGACACCATTGTCGCTTTGCAGATAGTTCTGTACACCAAAAACCGCAACCAAGCACACTGTCGCTGCCACAGCAACTTGAGTCAGCGGCGCAAACAAACCTTTGAGTTTTTGCATAAACGGTAATTTTTCTACTTCGGCTGGCGTTGGTTGAGCAACTGTCGCTTGGGCAGCAAAGTGCGGTGCTGGCTCTGCGTCAATCAGTGTTGCCATTTTCGCAGTAAAATCGGTACCGAGCAGCACCGTTGTTTCCTGACGCACCACAGTACGCACCAGATGGTAGTGATTCCATGCCTGTTGAAGTTCTTCATCTTGGCAAAGAGAATCCAGCAGATGATCATTCTGATATTCTCCATCCAGATAAGCTGAAAGCAACTCTTTTTGCATTTTAATCTACTCCGCTATTTTTAATCAATTTTTAGTCAACTGTTCAGTTCACTTAAGTTTCGTCAATATTAACGTTCGTTGTTGATTAGAGGTGAAATCTTGCTGTCGATAATTTCCCTTGCCCGAAAAATGCGAGAACGTACCGTTCCGACTGGACAATCCATAATCTCAGCAATCTCTTCGTAACTCAATCCCTCTAATTCCCTCAATGTAATTGAGGTTTTTAATTCTTCTGGTAGAGCGGCAATCGTTTCAAACACGATTTTTTTCAATTCCGACGATAAAATCAAATTTTCTGGCGTATCAATATTTCTCAAACTGTCGCCGGCATCATACGTTTCTGCATCTTCAGCCTGAATATCTTCACTGGGTGGGCGCCGCCCTTGTGCCGTGAGATAATTTTTCGCTGTATTGACGGCAATTCGATAAAGCCAAGTATAAAATGCGCTATCGCCACGAAACAGTTCCAAAGAGCGGTAGGCTTTAATAAAAGTTTCCTGCACCACATCCGGAATATCGTTTGCCGAAACATAACGGGTCAGCAACCCTGCCACTTTATTTTGGTGACGTGCAACCAACAAATTAAATGCTTTTTTATCACCTTGCTGTGCCTTTTCTACCAGAGCCTGATCTGTTAGTTGTTCACTCATCAGAAGTGAATCTCCTTACCTCATATTACGCTAACAATCCAATTGCAATGACAGTAGGTCGGTATACTGAATTAGAGAGCACAATTTTTTAAAAGTTCAATTTTTATAAAAATTATCTTAATTATTTCTTAATTTTTGCTTAAATGCGCTTGAATCAGCCGTACCATTTCGTCCAACGCCGGAGTGGGGGCGGATTGTTGCTTCATCAGCCAGCGAAACAACTCGGGATCGGTGTAATCCAATAATTCAACAAAAGTCGCCTTTTGTGCGTCAGAAAGATGCTCAAACCGGTTTTGGTAAAACGGCATAATCATAAAATCCAGCTCCAGCATCCCGCGCCGACAAGCCCATGCGATTTTTAATTGATTGTATTGACCCATCTTCTCTTCCTACGCTTACCGCGATTTAAGCCCCGAATGGCGCAAATCATACCATAATTCTTTAAACCGCAGGCATAAAAAAACCCGACATCACATCGGGCTTTTTCATTAAAAACAAAAATTATTTAATTTTTGCTTCTTTATATAGAACATGCTTACGAACAACGGGATCGTATTTTTTGATCTCCATTTTTTCAGGCATGTTACGTTTGTTTTTTGTCGTAGTGTAGAAATGACCTGTTTCAGCAGTAGAAACCAGTTTGATTTTCTCACGAGCACCTTTACTTGCCATAATTCAGATCCTTAAAATTTTTCGCCTTTGGCACGTAAATCAGTCAAAACTGAATCGATACCTTTTTTATCAATAATCCGCATACCTTTGGCAGAAACGCGCAAAGTAACGAATCTTTTTTCACTTTCAACCCAAAAACGATGGGAGTGCAAATTCGGTAGAAAACGACGTTTGGTCGCATTCATTGCGTGCGAACGGTTGTTACCAACTGCCGGACGCTTGCCTGTTACTTGACAGACTCTAGACATGGTTAATTCTCCAATAAAACTTATTTAGCTCGAGCTTCGTGGTTCGGATCCCGCCTTGCGGTAACCTCGTCAGGTGTGTAACCCGACCCACGCCAATATTAAAGGTGGGGGATTATACCATTTTTTTGCAGTGACTCAAGTATAAAAACAGATTAAATCCAATTTTCAGCGACCAGTGGATCTTTTGCTCTGCTCATAACCAACCCAGCTCAGAGAACGCGCGATAACTGCCATGCCCGATAACAAAATGATCCAGTAACCGCACTTCGACCAGATCGCATGCCAAACGGATCCGATCGGTAATTGCACGATCGGCTTCACTCGGCTCGGCAATACCGGACGGATGGTTGTGCGCTAAAATTAAAGCCGCGGCATTATAGGCAAGTGCGGTTTTCACAATTTCACGCGGATGCACATAGGCGCTGTTGATACTGCCGAGAAACATCTCCTCTTGTTTAATCAGACGATGTTGATTGTCTAAAAACAGCACTAAAAAAACTTCTCGCTGCCGTGCCTCCAATTCAGTTTGCAGATACAGCCGCACAGTTTCCGGATTCGAAAACACCACTTCGCACTGTAATTCTTGCTGCAAATAACGCTTGGTCATCTCTTTGCACGCCTGCAATTGAATATATTGTGTCAGCCCCAACCCTTTCATCTGACAAAACTGCTGTTGATCCACATTCAGCAATTCACGCAGCGAACCGAAATGCACCAACACCTGTGCCGCCAATGCCATCACTGGGCAACCTTTAATACCAGTACGCAAAAAGATCGCCAGCAGCTCTTGGTCAGATAATTGTGCTGCACCATAATATAACAACTTTTCACGCGGCATCAGTTCATGGAACGTTAGCGCCTCTGAGCTTCCCTTGTTTTCACCCTTCATCACACACAATCTCTTCTTAAAAGATAAGCAGAACAGCAGTTTGCTTGCCTAAACTGAGGAAGAAAACGATGGATAACTATTTTTGCGATCCAGTGCGTAAAACCCGTAACCAAGCTGCCCTAGCCCAAGCAAGAAAATTCCAGTAAAATAGTGCAAATTGACTAACGGAAATCACAACTTGAGAACCTCGCCATGTCAGAATTAAACGGAAAACGCATTGTCGTCGGTATCAGCGGCGGAATTGCTGCCTATAAAAGCATAGAACTGATCCGCTTGTTACGCAAAAGCCATGCCGAAGTGCGAGTAGTGTTGACCGATGCCGCTACTCACTTTGTCACGCCACTGACCTTGCAGGCAATTTCCGGTCATCCGGTGGCGGATTCGCTGCTGGATCCACAAGCCGAGTTAGCAATGGGGCATATTGAATTGGCAAAATGGGCAGACTGTATCGTGATTGCCCCTGCCACTGCCGATTTGCTGGCACGTCTTGCTGTCGGCATTGCCAATGATCTGTTGACGACGATCTGTCTCGCCAGCGCAGCGCCAATTTTGTTAGCACCAGCAATGAACCAACAGATGTATCGCCAAACGGTTGTGCAGCAAAATTTATCATTGTTGCAACAACGCGGCTTGAAACTGATTGGTCCCAATGACGGTGAACAAGCTTGTGGCGATGTCGGTGCCGGACGTATGTCTGAACCACATGAAATTTTCAACTGCATTCAAACCGCACTTTCAAGTGAGCAGCCATTTAAAGGCTTAAAAGTTACCATTACCGCGGGTCCGACACGCGAAGCCATCGATCCGGTGCGCTTTATCAGTAATCACAGTTCCGGTAAAATGGGGTTTGCTTTAGCCCGTGCCTTTGCCGAACAAGGCGCTGAAGTCAGTTTGGTTGCCGGTCCGGTCAATTTGACAACGCCACAAAATGTGCGGCGCTACGATGTGGAATCGGCACAACAGATGCACGATGTCACCTTATCCCTGGCGCCACAGCAAGATATTGTGATCGGCTGCGCCGCAGTGGCAGACTATCGGATGCAGACCGTTGCCGAGCAGAAACTAAAAAAAACTAATAACAATGAGCAACTGGTGTTAACCTTAGTCAAAAATCCGGATATCATCGCTGCGGTCGCAGCGCTATCAGTACAGCGTCCGTTTGTGGTCGGCTTCGCTGCCGAAACTCAAGCAGTGTTGGAGTATGCAGCTAAAAAACTACAACGCAAAAATTTGGATATGATCTGTGCCAACGATGTTGCGCTACAAGGGCAGGGCTTTAACAGTGAGCACAACGCCTTAACTGTGCTGTGGAAAGGCGGGCAACAGCAGCTGCCACTCAGTGATAAATACACGCTAAGCCAAAAACTGGCGGCATTGATCGTACAGCAATATCGTGCTGGCGAAGGCTAAAATAACAACATAAAAACGAGAACATAAAAAAATGAAAAAAATCGACATCAAAGTTTTGGATCCACGTATCGGCAACGAATTTCCACTGCCAAGTTATGCCACGCCCGGATCTGCCGGTTTGGATCTGCGTGCTTTGCTGAATCAAGCTATCACGTTGCAGCCCGGCGAAACCCAATTGATTCCGACCGGTTTATCCATTTACGTTGCCGACCCCAATCTGGCAGCGGTTATCCTGCCTCGTTCCGGCTTGGGGCATAAAAATGGCATTGTATTGGGCAATTTAGTCGGGCTAATCGACTCCGATTATCAAGGGCCGTTAATGGTATCATTGTGGAATCGTGGCAATACGCCTTTCACGGTAGAGGTCGGTGATCGCATTGCGCAACTGGTGTTTGTACCGGTGGTGCAGGCGGAATTTAACGTTGTCACCGAATTCGACCAGACCGAACGTGGCAGCGGCGGTTTCGGGCACTCCGGTAAGCAATAACGCGTCATGAATCATTCTGTAAATAATAGCCCATCGGCAAAACGTTCGATAAAAGAGCGGCGTAAACAAGTGCTGACCGTGCTTGCGCATATGCTGCATTCCGAGAAAGGCATGGAGCGCATCACCACCGCCCGTTTGGCACAAGAGATCGGCGTGTCCGAAGCCGCACTTTATCGCTATTACCCCAGCAAAACCAAGATGTTCGAAGCGTTGATCGATCTGATTGAAGAGAATCTGCTACACCGCATCAAGCAGTCGATAAAAAATGACACCGACACCGTAACTCGCATTCATAATATTATGCAAATGATTCTGGATTTTGCGCGCAAAAATCCAGGCATGACCAGAGTGCTGAGCGGACATGCGCTGATGTTTGAAGATCCAGCACTCAAAGTACGGATCGTCAAATTTTTCGACGGTCTGGAATTGCAATTCAACAATATTTTGCAAATGCAGCGCTTACGCAACGGTAAAGCATTTGAAATTGATGAAAAAGTGATCGCCGCTCATCTGGTGACCTTTTGCGAAGGGCAATTTTTACGCTACGTGCGCACCAATTTTCGTCGCAACAACCACAGTGAATTTGAACAACAATGGCCGTTATTTGCGTCCTTATTAAAATAGCGTTACTATGATCATTCCATGGCAAACATTAGCAGCAGAAACTCTCGACAATATCTTGGAATCTTTTGTGCTGCGTGAGGGAACCGATTACGGTGCAATCGAGCTGACATTGGCGCAAAAAAAGACACAGCTACGTCGCCAACTGGAAGCAGGCAATGCCATATTAGTATGGTCAGAGCTACATCAGTCGATTGATATCAAAGATAAAAAATTATTTTTACAAGCACAATAAGCCGTATTGTTGAGAATACAGCAACATCGTTAAAAGAGGCATTTATGCAAGATCAATTTGCAACAAAACCAACATCTTCAGATCCAACATTAGAGTGGTTTCTTTCTCATTGCCATATCCATAAATATCCGTCGAAAAGCACCTTGATTCACGCCGGTGAAAAAGCCGAAACGTTATATTATTTAATCAAAGGCACAGTTTCGGTGTCGATTAAAGATGAAGACGGCAAAGAGATGATTCTTTCATATCTGAACCAAGGAGATTTTGTCGGCGAAATCGGGCTATTTGAACAAGAAAGTGAGCGCACGGCTTGGGTGCGTGCCAAGACCACTTGCGAGGTGGCAGAAATTTCCTATAAAAAATTCCGCCAACTGATTCAAATCAATCCTGAAGTGCTGATGTACCTTTCGACCCAGCTGGCAAGACGCTTGCAACACACTTCCAAACAAGTCAGCAATCTAGCGTTTTTGGATGTGACCGGACGCATTGCACAAACGCTACTAAATTTAGCAAGAATGCCAGAAGCCATGACACACCCTGATGGCATGCAAATCAAGATTACTCGTCAGGAAATCGGACAGATCGTCGGCTGCTCGCGCGAAACCGTCGGTCGGATTCTAAAAATGCTAGAAGATCAAAACCTGATCTCGGCACACGGTAAAACTATTGTGGTGTACGGCACCCGCTAAGACCGCACTTTATCATGTTAAAAACCTTGCAGGGCGTGCTCTGCAAGGTTTTTTATTGTTTAAAGATAATAACAATTTTCATTTGTCAAAGCCCGCGCACTTCTTTATGATAATGGTTATTTAAAATATATCTTTAAACTCAATCCAGAAAAATAAAAAGTGTGAAGGTGTGAATATGAAAAAAGAGGAAGTCGGGCACAATTTCTTGGCACGTTTAGGCAAAACTCGCTTGCGTCCAGGCGGGCGACGTGCCACCGAATGGCTGATTGAACACGGCAACTTCAATTCCGGCTGCCAAGTGCTGGAAGTGGCGTGCAATATGGCAACCACCGCAATCGGTTTGGCAAAGCAATACGGCTGCCAAATCACTGGCGTCGATTTAGACGAACAAGCATTAAGCAAAGCCGAAGCCAATATTCAGCGCCACGGTTTACAGCATAAAATCCACCTCCAACGCGCCAATGCTACTAAGTTGCCGTTTGCCGACAACTGTTTTGATGTGGTGATCAACGAAGCAATGCTGACCATGCTACCGCTGGAAGCGAAGCGCAAAGCCATCAGCGAGTATTTTCGCGTGCTGAAACCGGGTGGCGTATTGCTGACCCATGATGTAATGCTGACCCGCGATGACGACCCCGAAATTATCCAAGATCTGCGCCATGCGATTAACATCACCGTCACACCGCTGAGCCAAGCAAACTGGCAAAATCTATTTCTGGAGTGTGGTTTTTCCCGTTGCAAATCAATTCATGACCGCATGACGCTATTATCGCCAATCGGCATGATTTATGATGAAGGCGTCGCCGGCACATTCAACATTGTGCGTAATGCTTTAAAACCGCAAAATTTTCCAACTTTTAAGAAAATGTTTAAGCTGTTCAATGACCCACAACAGCGGCTGAATTTTATTGCGGTATGCAGCTATAAAGCCGGGTAACTAAAGTCGATCGCACTTTTCTAGCCGCACTTTCACCTAAAAAGTGCGGTTTTCTGCTTCAATCGCAACCACTAATTGCAACCACTAATTGCAACCACTTCAGCGCTGTTGTTTGCCACAAAACGAAAACGGACGTTGAATTGCCAGATGCTGATGCCGTAAATCCGTTCACTGTAATGGCGATCGCCGCTTTGTTGCTGATAAGCCGGGCGTGGATCTTGTTCAATCAGTTGGCGGATAAAACGTTGTAGGTTCGGATAATCGTATTGTTGCTGTATAAACGCCTCCACATCGGGAGCAAACCGCACTTGGATCTCGCTGCTGGGTTTGGTTTGAGCAAAACCGCTTACGGCATTTGGTTCACTATCGGCGTAGGCAAGATAGGGCTTGATATCCAGAATCGGCGTACCGTTGACTAAGTCGATGCCGCCAACCTGTAACCGCACTTTACCCTTCTCTATTTGGATGCCGTCCAACCGCACTTTGGATAAACCGATTGGGTTTGGGCGGTGGGTGGCGCGCGAAGCGAACACACCAACTCGCTGGTTGCCGCCCAGACGTGGTGGGCGCACGGTGGGCTGCCATTTATCGACAGCGATGCGATCAAACTGAAAAATCAGCCATAAATGGCTGAACTGTTCCAAACCTCGTACCGTTTCGGGCTGATTATAGGGCGGCAACAGCTCAATGATGCCCGTGCCGTCTGGCACCAAATCCGGCTGACGCGGCACAGCAAATTTTTCATTATACGGCGTGCGTGCGACTGCCACCGGTTGCAGTTGTAACGCAGAAAATACGAAATCCACTGACATTCTGGACTTTTCCTCTTAAAAAAGCACGAAAATACCCGCTCAAATCAAAACACGGAGAAAATTTTGGCATATAATACCACTCAAATTATAAACAAACATCAACAGACCCTAGTGTGGCGTATAACCGCACTTTTATTTTTTATTAAAATAGTAACGATGGATAAGACCTCTTTAAAAATGTGGCTGGAAACTGCCCGACCGAAAACCTTGCCACTGGCGTTAGCATCGATTGTCAGCGGATCGGCGTTGGCAAAATGGAATGGCAGTTTCAGCTTGCCGATTCTGTTACTGTCAATTTTGACCGCACTTTTATTGCAGGTCGTCTCCAATTTCGCCAACGATTACGGCGATCACCTCAAAGGCTCTGACACTGCCGACCGCATCGGCCCGCTACGCGGCATTCAGCATGGGGTGATCAGCCCCAAACAACTTAAAGCCGGGCTGATTTTAGTTATTCTAGCCACCTTATGCTGCGGCTCGGCGCTGATTTTGCTCGCCACCGAAAGCTGGCAGGATTTGATCGCTTTTGCGGTATTGGGCGTGGTGGCGGTGTTGGCGTCGATCACTTACACCATCGGGCGCAAACCCTACGGTTATTTAGGTTTGGGTGATATTTCGGTGTTGATCTTTTTCGGCTGGCTCGGTGTGGGCGGCAGTTATTACCTGCAAATTCACCGTATCGACTTTCCGGTGTTGATGGTTGCCACTGCGTGTGGCTTATTGGCGACCGCCGTGTTGAATATCAACAATCTGCGCGACATCGAACAGGATCGCAAAGTCGGCAAAAATACTCTTGCGGTGCGACTGGGCGATAAACCTGCCAAAATTTATCACTGTTGGCTGCTTGCCTGTGCCATGGTGCTATATTTGGTATTTACGCTGCTCTATTTTCCACATTGGTCAGGGTTATTGCCAATTTTAGCCTTTCCGTTGCTGATCAAACACGCTTGGATGGTGTTTCACGCCGAACAGCCGCAACAGCTTCGTCCGATGTTGGCACAAATGTCACTGCTGGCGCTATCGGTTAATCTGCTATTTAGCACCGGATTACTGCTGTCAAGCGGGTTTAATTGGTAATTTTTATGTTTCCTGTTTATACTAGCCGCTAATGTGCTGATGATTTATTATCGATTAAGGATAGGGTTATGCGTATTGACACCTCAGAATTGTGTGATATTTATCAAGATCAAATTGACGTGGTAGAGCCTATTTTCTCCAGCTTTGGCGGAAAAACCTCTTTCTGTGGCAAAGTCACCACCGTGAAATGCTTTGAAAGCAACGGTTTGATTGAAGAAGTCTTGGAAGAAGACGGGCTGGGACGAGTGCTGTTGATCGATGGCGGCGGTTCGGTACGCCGTGCCTTGATCGATGCAGATTTGGCGCAGCTGGCGGCGGACAACGACTGGGAAGGCATTATCGTTTATGGCGCCGTTCGTCAGCTGGATATTTTGGAAAATCTAGACATCGGCATTCATGCGTTAGCGCCAATTCCGGTGTCCGCCGATGATAAAACCCTCGGCGAAACCGATGTGCCGATCAATTTTGGTGGTGTCTCATTCCTGCCGGAAGATTATGTGTACGCTGATTTAACCGGCATTATCTTATCGCCGGAACCGTTGGAACTGAATGCAGAAACTGCAAACCCAACCTTTGAAGACTAACTCGTTGATCAGCCTCTGATTGCCATCGATGACAGAGGCTTTTCTCCCTCACCCTTCACCCACTCATCGCGTTAGCCTTTTTCCTTGTGCCAGTTCACATTTCTGGCAATTGCTTATTCCATGTAGTTAATAAAATTATAACATTCTGCTATATTCAAACCTTACAACCAACAAGACGATTAAGCCACAGCCTTAAATTGTGCTGAGTATTTGTCGATAAGGAAAACATTATGAGCGACATCAACAAACCTGAGCCGCTGCAAAGCGAGATTGAAGAACATACCGTAAGACGTGCCAGTATCATATTTTTAGCGGATATTGTGCTGTTTTTTATCCTACTGAATATGTTGCCGTTTGAACCAAATGCAAATAAAGGCTTGGCGTTATTGGTCTTTGTTGGGATTTTATGGCTGACCGAAGCGCTGCATGTGACCGTGACCGCACTTTTGGTACCGATTATGGCGATTGCTCTCGGATTGGTTTCCACCACTTCCGCTTTGGCGTCGTTTGCCAATCCAACGATTTTCCTGTTCTTCGGCGGCTTTGCCTTGGCTACCGCATTACACATTCAAGGTTTGGATAACATTATCGCCAATAAAATCATGAATCTAGCCAAAGGCAAACTGTTTTTGGCAGTAATCTACCTGTTCACCACCACGGCATTTTTGTCGATGTGGATGAGCAACACCGCCACCGCTGCAATGATGTTGCCGTTAGCGATGGGAATTTTGAGCAAAATGGATAAAAGCCGCGAACACAATACCTATGTTTTCGTGTTACTCGGCATTGCTTACAGCGCCAGTATCGGCGGCATGGGTACTGTGGTCGGCAGTCCGCCCAACGCCATTGTGGCCTCACAGTTGAATATTACATTTGGGCAATGGATGGCATACGGATTCCCGGCTATGCTGCTTCTAATGCCAATTATGATCGGCACACTCTACATTATTTTTAAACCCAATTTAAACGTAGCCTTCGAAAAGAATTTTGAAGAAAACGCATTGAACAAAAAACAGTACACCACCTTGGGTATCTTTGTGGTGATTGCGCTGTGCTGGGTGTTCAGCGGACATCTGAATCCACTCCTCTCCGCCCTGTTTGGGCTAGAGAAAAATATCGCCAGTTTCGATAGCGTAGTGGCACTGATTGCCGCCGTGGTGATCTGCG
This sequence comes from Testudinibacter crocodili, assembly GCF_006228025.1. Lineage (NCBI taxonomy): Bacteria > Pseudomonadati > Pseudomonadota > Gammaproteobacteria > Pasteurellales > Pasteurellaceae > Testudinibacter > Testudinibacter crocodili. Next base: position 50,398 of record NZ_VDHF01000017.1, on the reverse strand, counting down.
TTACCCGCGTCGCAGCTTGGGACGACATTCAGAAAAATACCGATTGGGGCGTATTAATGCTGTTTGGCGGTGGCTTGACCCTAAGTGCGGTACTGCGTGATTCCGGTGCCAGCAAAGTATTGGCAGATCAAGTTGTAAACATTATTGAAGGTGGGCATTTCTACATCATCGGCTTAGTGGTTGCCGCTTTTATCATCTTCTTGACCGAATTCACCTCAAACACTGCCAGTGCGGCGCTATTGGTACCGATCTTTATTTCTATTGCCGAAGCTTTAGGCATGCCGCCACTGGGCTTATCGTTAATTATCGGCTTAGGGGCTTCTTGTGCCTTTATGCTACCGGTCGCCACCCCACCAAATGCGATTGTGTTTGGTACCGGTGAGGTGAAACAGAGCGAAATGGTGCGCGGCGGCTTCTGGCTGAATATTCTTTCCACCTTTATCATCGCAACCATTGCCTATGTGTTCTGGTTCTAGTTGAGATAAGCAACAAATCGACAAAGATATTCGATGAGTCAATGTAGGGCAAATTGCATCTGTCCATTTAAAAAAATGGACAGATGCTTAACCTTATACGGCTTGCTGTGCAAAGCTGGCGCAATTTCGGTATATAATGACAAATTAAACTAGTGGATTCAAAGCGTTAATCACCCGCACTTCATCATAATCCGCTAACGTATCACAGGGAATTGAGCGCACTTGAATTTTACCTTCCGCCAACAACTTCGTCCGTTGTGTGCCGTGCAATAGCGGTTGTGCCGGGGTGTACCACATGCCGTTTTGCAATAAAATCAGATTACCGATGGAACAGTCTGTGACTAAACCATGTTTGATAATCAAAATTTCATCACAATCACCCCGTTGAGCATACAGTTGATCCAGTAAAGTGCGGTCGCTGAATTTCAGGTGGTAGTCAATCGTATCGCAAATCACCGGCTGAAAGCGGCGGATCGTACGGCGTTGGTAGTGGAAAAACCGCACTTGCTGCTGTGTGGCATTGTAATCTACCCGACAACGCACCACGCCATGCTGAAATTCAAGCGGCACAATGATTGCCGATAAATCGCATACCTGCACTTCCGTATCGGCATAATATTCGCGCAACGCCTGTTGATAACGCTGCTGGTGATACGCCACATTCTGCAATTGACCGTTTTCAACAGCAATGGTTTCCATAAGCGGCAGCATTAACACACCTCATTAGAAACTATCGGAATATACACTTTTTGCAGCATCTCCTGATATTCGTCTTGCAAACAGCTTTGTGCGGTGATGCCGCAGCCGCTGCGAAACAGCAACTGTTCACCTTGCTGTTGTAGATAGCGGATCAAGACCGCACTTTGCAGATTTTCGCCATCAAAAATGCCGAAAATGCCGCTGTAATAACCACGCTCGTCTAGTTCTGCTTGGCGGATAATGTCGAGGGTTTTCTCTTTCGGTGCGCCGCTGATCGAACCAGCCGGCAGCAGCTTAAACAGCAGATCGCCAATTCGGTTTTGCCAATCCGCTGCCAGCTGTCCACAAATTTCCGAACTGGTTTGTAAAATGCTACCACGTTCGGTTTGCAGCCGCTCAACATAACGAAATCGGCTGACTTCAATTTGTGTTGCCACTATCGACAGATCGTTGCGAATCAAATCCACGATCGTATTATGCTCCCACTGCTCCTTTTCCGAGGCCAGCAAACGTTGTTCGGCATTGTCCAGCGCTGCATCAATCGTGCCTTTCATCGGATATGAATAGATTTTATTTTCGGCGGTAGTGACAAAAGACTCCGGCGAAAAGCAGACAAACTGATCGTCCAACAGCACTTTAAATGGTGCTTGGCTGAACTGAAAAATTTGCCGCAGACTATAATTGCAATCAAGTGCGGTCGGATAAGTTAAATTCAGCAGATAAGTATTGCCTGCCTGTAGCCCCTGCTGCACGATCTCAAATCCTTGTCGATAGCGCTCGAAAGAGATCGGGCTGCGTGTCATCTGCAATGGCTCGTTCGGCTTGTCCAACTGCCAATCACGATTGGTTGCGCCTTTAATGTCATAATAAATGCCCTGCGCTGCCGCCTCGTTCAACGGCAATACCAACGGATTACGCTGCTCAAAATCGATCAAAAACAGAAACGGCTGCCGCGTTTGCCCAAAATGGTTGGCCTGCGCAATAGCATGCTGAGTAGCGTGTTGTCGTGACATCATCGGGCGTGTTGCGCAGCGAGCAGTGGGTTTGTCAGACCGCACTTATTGATCAACAACTCGCCAGTTTCATAAATCGGTAAGCCCATTATTCCGCTGAAACTGCCGCTGATATGGCGCACAAACAGACTGCCAAAGCCCTGAATCGCAAACGCACCGGCTTTGTCCATCGGCTCGCCGGTAGCGATATACGCCCAAATTTGCTCATCGCTTAATCGGGAGAAGGTCACTTCATTGGTTTGCAGCACGCTGTGAGTTTGCCCCTGCCAGTGCACACAAACCGCCGTCAACACTTGATGAGTGCTGCCGGAAAGCCGTTTTAAAATCGCAGCGGCATCTTGCTCTGATTCAGGCTTGCCGATAATCTGCTGCTGCAATGCCACGGTGGTATCCGCTGTCAGCAGCGGAAATTCCGGTGTTTTGCCCAGCACCTGCAACGCCCACTGGTTTTTCTGCTGCGCCATGCGCAACACGTAGCGTTGCGCCGGTTCATCCGCGAACGGCGTTTCATCAATTTCAGCACTGACTTTGATTAAATTCAGTCCCAATTCTTGCAGCAATTGCCAACGGCGCGGGCTGCCCGACGCCAAATAAAGGGTGTTTTGCATAATATAATAGCCGTTTAAGGTAAAGGTACAATTTCGCCAAGTCTGATATTTTGCTTTATAATCGCGGCAAAGAAAAGAGGGAACTGACCAGATGACAGAATTAAGCCAAAACCAATGGTTATTGATCTGTGTGGCGCTGACCGCACTTTGCCTGCTGCTGTTTTTTATCGCCGCGCGGCGCAAACACGACAGCCAAGAGCTGCAACAAGATCTGAATAAAAATATTGATGATTTCAATCAATTGCTGGAAAAATATGACAGCGTGCAACAATTGCGTGAAACCCTGCAACAGCGCATGATTCAAGCGCAAACCCGCAGCGAAGGGTTGCAACAACGCTTGGAGGAACGCGACGAAAAAATCGGTTATCTGCAACAAGAGTTTGATCAATTGCAACAACGCAACGAGAGTATTAACCGCAATATCACCGAACTGAAAGAGCGCTACGGCAGTGCTTCGGCACAAGCACAGAGCCTGCAACAGCAGCTGCTGCACAGCCAAAGTGCGGTCGAACAAAAAGAACAGAGTTTACAACAACAGCGCCAACAATTAAGCGAATTGGCACAACAGTTGGCCGAGCTGAAAACCACGCTATTAGAAAAAGAGAAAAATTTTGCCGAGCAGCAGCGCAATTTTGAACAGAGCAAACAGCAACTCTCGGTTGAATTTCAAAACCTAGCAAACCGGATTCTGGAAGAGAAAAGCCAAGCGTTTCGCCAAAGCAACCAACATTCGATCGACAGCCTGTTGAAGCCGTTCCGCGAGCAAATTGAGAGCTTTCAAAAACGGGTTAACGAGGTGCATTCCGAAGCAATCAAAGGCAATACCGCACTTGAAGGTGAGATCAAAAAAGTGCTGGAGATTGGTCTATCGATGTCGCAAGAGGCGAATAATCTGACTTCGGCACTGAAAGGCAGCAAAAAAACCGCCGGCAATTGGGGCGAAATGCAGCTGGAACGCAGCCTGCAACTGGCTGGTTTGGTCGCGGGCGACCACTACGCCACTCAAGCCTCGTTTCAAGACGGTGACGGCAAGCGCAAACAACCGGATTTTATCGTCAAACTGCCTGACGACAAACATCTGATTATTGACAGCAAAGTCTCGTTGGTGGACTATGAAAGAGCGGTTGGCAGCGAAGAGGAGCACCAGCAGCATTACCTGAGCGAACACGTTAAGGCCATTCGAAACCATATCAACGAGTTATCCAGTAAAGATTACAGCAACCTGATCGGCATGCGCAGCCCCAATTTTGTGCTGATGTTTATCCCGATTGAGCCGGCGTATATCGAAGCGATGAAGCTCGACCGCACGTTGTTTAACGATGCCTATAATAAAAACGTGATTTTAGTATCGCACACCACCTTAATGCCAATTTTGCGCACGGTGGCAAATTTATGGCGAATTGAACGTGGCAACAGTGAAGCGCGTGAAATCAGCGAACGCGCCGGCGAGCTGTATAACCAAGTCAGTCTGCTGGCAGAACGGCTGCAAAAACTGGGTGGCTCCCTCACTGCCGCCAATAACCACTACAATAACACCGTTACCGCACTGGTCGGCAATCAGGGCTTATACGGCAAAGTAGAACGTTTCAAAACCCTGTCGGCAAAGGTGACCAAAACCTTGCCGGAAGTGGAAACGCTGCAAAGCAATATTGAAACCGACCGCTTGGTTATTTTGCTTGATGAGCAAATAACCGACGAGTAAGGCGATGACAGCAAGTGCGGTCAAACCGCACTTGCGTGGTTGTTATGCGCTTGGCACGCCCAAGTGAAACTTAAATTCATCGTCAGGCGTGCTAATCAGTTCCGCTTCCACCTGTGAGAAATGCGCCACCGATGCGTTGATTAGGGCAGAGACAATCTGCCCTATATTAGATTAATGGGCTTTCAGCAAATTCCAATATTTTTCATAAATATCAATCGCTTCACCCACATCCGCTTGCAGTACGCCGTTTTCGATTTCGGCCGCCGACGGGAATAAGGTCGGGTCGTTGGCATCGGCTTCACTCAGCAGTGCTTTGACCCCATTATTCGGCATCGAGAAGCCCATGCTTTCAATCACCACTTTAGCGCTTTGCGGACGCAGCATAAAGTCGATGAATTGGTAGGCAGCATCAGGATTTTTAGCACCTTTCGGAATTGCATAGTTATCCATCCAGAAAATGGCGCCCTCTTTCGGATAAACAAAACGGATATCCGAATTTTCATGGTGAGCGCGGAAAGCGGAACCGTTCCAGATCATGCCGATATCGACTTCACCTTGTAAATACGGCACTTCCGGCGAATCGGAATTAAACGCAACCACATTCGGAATCAATGTTTTCAGTAATTGGTATGCCTGTTCGATTTCGGCTTCGTCAGTAGTATTCGGTGAGAAGCCTAATAATAACAAGGCAATATGAAAAACTTCGCGTGAATCTGCGGTCAGTAATACTTTGCCTTTATATTCCGGACGCCACAAATCCCGCCAACTGGTGACCGCACTTGGCTCAATTTCAGCGGCATTCAAGCCGATGCCGGTCAAGCCGTAAACATACGGCAAGGAATAGCGGTTTTGCGGATCAAACGGTTTGTCCAATAACGCTTGGCTGATGTTATCCAAATTGTGCAATTTGCTTTTATCCAGCGGCTGCAACATATTTTCCTGCGCCATTTTGCCGATGTAATAACTGGATGGAAACACCAAATCGTAGCCGCTGCTTTTCATCAGCTTCATTTTGGAATACATCTCTTCATTGCTTTCAAAGGTCGAGTAAATCACCTCAATGCCGGTTTCTTTAGTGAAATCTGCCAGCAATTTGGACGGAATATATTCGGTCCAGTTATACACATAGAGTTTTTGGGCAAACAGCGAGGTACTGAAAAGGGCAAATGTAGCGATCAGAGCGGATTTAAGTATGCGGCAAGTCAATAGTTTTTTCAATTTTCGAGTCCTCCAAAGCCTTCGTTTCAAGGCTGCAACTATAAAAAGTGCGGTTAGTCAATTAACTGCGCTGAGTATAGCAAGAGCAGCCTGATTTATCTAACCGATTTTTATCCCAACCACTTGATGGTAAAAATTGCCTGTTCTTTCACAATTATTTGGGGTTATATCAATATTTGTCTACAACACTTGATGGCATAATATGCCCATTGAAATTCCGCTAGGAGGCATGCAATGTATTCAAGGTTGAAAACATACTTTATCCATAATTTGAGTCTTTTTTGTTTGCTCGTGAGCGCACCAGCGATAGCGGAAAACCTAAAAATGACCGTTTGGAAAGATCCTTACTGCGGCTGTTGTGTCGAGTGGGTAGAATATCTGCAAGCCAACGGTTTTGAGATTGAGGTGATCGAATCGCTACGCATCGGCGTGCGCGAAAAATTAGGCATTGAAATGCAATATTCCTCCTGCCATACCGCGCAAATCGGCGATTATGTCATCGAAGGTCATGTGCCGGCAGAAGACATCAAACGCTTGCTGGCAGAAAAACCGGATGCTGTCGGGTTAGCCGTGCCGGGCATGCCGATCGGTTCTCCGGGAATGGACAATCCGCTATATGGCGGACAAAAAGATCGTTACCATGTGCTGTTGCTGCTCAAAGACGGCAGTAGTGTCATTTATAACAGCTACTGATGAGGAGAGTTTATGAACAGTATCAAACGCCGTGATTTTTTGCGCTACAGCATTGCACTCGGTTTGGCAACGCACTATGGCTGGGCAACTGCGACCCCACATATGCACCATAGCGAGATGATGCAGCCGAATATGGGCGGCATCGGCACGATGCAATCTGCGGATCTGCCATTGATGCCGCAATCGGCAATGCCGAGCGGACAGCCGCTCTCTCCACTGGTGCAATTGGCAAACCAAAGTGATCAAAGTGCGGTTTTTGAAGCCAATCTGGAAGCCAAAGTGGTAGAAATCGAACTGGCGGGTGGCAAGAAAACCGAAGTCTGGGCGTATAACGGACAGCTGCCCGGCCCGCAAATTGTGGTCAACGAAGGCGATACAGTACGTATTCACTTTAAAAACAGCTTACCACAACCGACCACGATCCATTGGCATGGACTTGCCGTGCCGGAAGCACAAGACGGCAATCCGCAGGATGAGGTTCTGCCCGGACAAACACGGTTGTATGAGTTTAAAATTGCTGAAAATAGTGCCGGAACTTACTGGTATCACCCACACCCGCACGGTTTGGTCGCCGAGCAAGTTTATATGGGACTGGCGGGTAGTTTAATCATCAAAAGCAAAACTGATCCGTTCGCACATTTGCAAGAGCAGCATTGGTTGATCTCCGATCTACGCTTGGATCAAGACGGACGCATTCCGCCTAACACGCTTTCAGACTGGATTAACGGTCGTGAGGGCGAGTTTGTGCTGATCAACGCCCAACTCACGCCACAAATCAGCTTGAACGGCAACCAGCGGCTGCGTATTTGGAACGCCACCAGTGCCCGTTATTTCCGTTTGCATTTGCCGAATGTCGAGTGGATTGTGGTCGGCACTGACGGCGGCTTGCTAGAAGAGCCGTTGAGCGCCGGCGACGAGTTGTTTTTAGTGCCGGGACAACGACTGGAAGTGATTCCTCGTATCAGCCAAAATGGAACCGCGACATTAATCAGCCGTTACTATAATCGGCGTAAAATGATGGTACGTGAAGCGCCAACCACCTTAACCCTTGCCAAGGTTGAGCTAACACAAGCTGATGTCGCACTTCCGCAGCGCCTACGCACTTTTGCCGCACTGCCACCGGTTGCAGTAAAACGCACGGTTGTCTTCAGGGAAAGAATGCCGTCAGGCATGAACGGTGATACCGCCAGCATGTTACAAAATATGTTTTTGGTCAACGATCAAGTTTTTGACATGAAGCGTATTGATTTTGAAGGTAAACAAGGCGAAACCGAAGAGTGGCTGCTGTTTAATTCTTCACATATGGATCACCCTTTCCATATTCACGGCACACAATTTGAGCTGATCAGCCGCACGTTGAACGGCGAAACCCGACAAGAACCCTATCGTGCCAAACGCGATATTCTGAATTTAAAACCGATGGAAAAAGCAGTGATTCGTTTTGTTCAGTCAGAAAAAGGGTTAAAAATGTTCCATTGCCATATTTTGGAACACGAAACACTTGGCATGATGGCCATGTTACATGTGAAATAGCGCTTTTATCATCGGCGCTTTTGTGAAAAAGCAGAAAGTGCGGTCAGCTTTCTGCTTTTTTAACAAGTGTATTTTGCGTAGTAAAATCCAAGCATATCATAATAAAATTGCCCTCTTATACCTAATTAATAGGCTGAAAAATCATAAGAATAACGTATAATCCACCGATTATTGATATTAAGGGGTATAGATTATGCTATCTCGTAAAGATATTCTTATTTTAGGCATGATGATTTTTTCGCTATTTTTAGGCGCAGGCAATATTATTTTTCCACCAATGGAAGGTTATCATGCCGGTACAAACTGGTTATGGGCAGCGTTTGGCTTTGTATTAACCGGCGTCTGTATGCCATTTATCACCTTGGTGGTCGTTACACTAAAAGGGCGAGGTGAAGCCCTTTCGCTTGACCTTCCGAAATGGGTCGGTGTAACATTTTGGTCAATCCTCTACTTAGTGATCGGCTCCACTTTTGCGATGCCACGGGTGACCAATGTCGCCTATGAAATGGCATGGCAGCCTTTGAATCTGTTCAATGGCGAGTATCAACATATTCTGTTTGCCTTAGCCTTCAACCTCATTGGAATGTTTTTTATGTTGGGACGCAGCACCATGATCTCCAGTATCGGTAAATTTATGGCACCAATGTTGCTGGTCTTGTTGATAGTAGTCGGCTTTGCGGTGATTTCTAATCCACTTTCCACGATCGTCTTGCCTTCTCATGCTTATGCTGAAAATTCCGCCGTCGCAACCGGGCTAGTGGGTGGCTATCAAACGATGGATGTGCTGTCTGCAATGGCTTTCGGCGGCATTGTCGCCAGAGCGCTGGCAGTCAAACAGGTATCGGATAAAAAAACCATACTGCAATACACCTTAAGTGCCGGAGCAATTTCTGTGCTGCTGCTCAGTACGTTGTACATCTGCCTGTTTTACCTCGGCGCTACCAGCCACAGCGTCGCTGTGGAGGCAAGCAACGGTGGGCAAATTTTTGCCGGTTATGTCAATGCACTGTTTGGCAACAAGGGACTATTGATGATGAGCGGCATTGTGATGCTGGCAAATTTGACCACCTTAGTGGGTGTCACGAGCGCCTGTGCCGATTACTTCTCCAAATTTCACCCACGGCTGACCTATAAGTTTTTTGTTATCGTCTTTACCACTGCGACTATCATCATTTCTGAAGCCGGTTTGGACACCTTGCTCAGAGTCACCATTCCTGCATTATTACTGATCTACCCGATAGCGATTATGCTGGTCGCACTACAACTGCTGCGCCATAAGCTACCGTCAATAAAATTCAGCTACCAACTCATCATTGGCACCGTATCACTGTTTAGCTTGTGCGATAGTCTGAATAATATCGGCATATTACCGCACTTCGCCAACGAGCTACTGGCGTATGTTCCGTTTTACCCGCTTGGCTTAAGCTGGGTGCTGCCAGCTGCTATCGCGCTGTTATTGAGCATTGCGATTGGAAAAATCATCAGTAGAAAAAATTAACCCCCGATAATTTATCGAGGGTTATCTTTACGGTTTATCTAAAGCCATTTGTTTAGCACTACTTGCTCAAATCGACTTGATATAAGGCGAAGCCCACTTCGTCTTGCCCGATTTTCTTCATCGGATATTGCGCATGTTGTTGAATAAACTCGGCGGCTTTTGCCGATGGTGAGGTTTCAAACACAATATTCAAGTTTGCCTGTGGAATCGCTTTAAAGCGCCAGTTGTTATCCGCTTGCGGTTTCACCTCGCCCTGTTCTTGACTGACACGGCGAATATAGTCGGCTAAAATTGTGCGATTTTCATCCGGCGCAGCAAAGGCTAATTGACTGCCGTCGGTGCCCGGGAACTTGTTACCAAAGGCACGATAGTTATTGGTGGCGATCAAAAACTCTTGTTTCGGGTCAATCGGTTTGCCGTTAAACGTCAACTCGACAATCCGTTCTGCTTTCGGGTTCACCAGTTTGCAGTCGCCGTCATAACGTGCCGCTTGGGTCACATCCACTTGGTAGTCCACACCGTCAATCACATCAAAATTATAGGTACGGAAATCGTCCCAATTGATCAGATGCTGCGCTTCGGTTTTGCTTGGGTCAATTTGATTAAATTGCCCAGCGGAACACTCTAACCACTCTTTCACTTGCGCGCCATTGACTTTCACCGCCACCAAGGTATTTGGATACAGATACAAATCCGCTGCATTACGGAAACTAAGTTGCCCGGCTTCGACCTCGGTGTAGCTGGTCGGGTCATTTTTACGTCCGCCGGTTTTAAACGGCGCTGCCGCAGAAAGCACTGGCAGGTTTTCTAGCTCCGAATTGCCTTTGATAAAGTTTTTCACATAGTCCTGCTGTGCCAGATTCACGATTTGAATCGTCGGATCATCTTGCACTAAGGCTAAGAAGCTGTACATTTTATCGGCGGCTTTACCAATTGGCTGATTGACATACTCAAGAGTACCGCTGTGATCATCTTGCAGCACTTTCACAATTTCTGGATGTGCCGTGGCAACCGCACTTTTGCTTTCATTATCAAAAATCGGACGGACTTCTGCACGCGCCCCCGTAACCAGCCATTTGCCGCTGTCGTTGTTCAAGTTCAGATCGATAATTCCCAAATGGCTGCCCCAATAGCCAGGCATCACTGCTGGAATGCCATTGATGGTGCCTTTTTCCAAATCAACATTCGCCACATCGGCAAAAGATTTACTTGGGAACAAGCCGTGTGCATGCCCGAATGCGATCGCATCAATGCCGTCAATTTTTGAAATATAGGCTACAGCATTTTCTGCCAACGGCTGATATTCCTCTTTTGATAAACCGGAGTGCATTAAAGCAATCACCACATCAGCGCCGTCGGCTTTCATTTGCGGCACCAACTCACGAGCAGTTTCGGTGATGTCTTTCACTTCTAATTTGCCGTCTAGGTGCTTTTTGTCCCAAGTCAGAATTTGTGGTGGTACAAAGCCGATATAGCCGATTTTAATCGTCTGTTTTTCGCCTTTATCATCAACCATCTGGTAATCTTTGATTAAATATGGCGTGAAATAAGGCTTGCCAGTGGCGATGTCAATCACATTAGCGCTGACATAAGGAAAATTGGCACCCGCCAATGCCTTGTCCATAAACTCCAAACCATAGTTAAATTCATGGTTGCCGACAGTCGCCGCATCGTAATTCAGCAAATTCATCGCTTTATAAACCGGATGAACCTCGCCGGCGGTTAAGCCTTTGCTGGCAATGTAATCGCCCATCGGGCTGCCTTGAATCACATCACCGTTATCCACCAACACGCTATTTTTCACCTGTTCACGGGCTTTGACGATTAAATCCGCCGTGCGTGCCAAGCCCAATTTATCCGATGGCGCATCTTTATAGTAATCATAATCCAGCATATTCGCGTGCAAATCAGTGGTTTCGATAATACGCAAATCCACATTGGCAGCCAATGCCAAGTGCGGTGTTGCCAGTGTGGCTGCGATTAGCGTTGTCAGTAAAGCAGGTTTAAAAGACATAAAACATCCTCTTTTTGAAAGTTAATAAATCGTTAAATATCAATATGTTTTGAAATAACGCTCCTCATTCTATGCCAATTGCCAAAGCTTGAAAAGTTAATGGCAGAAAAAGCTGTGCTTGTGCAAAATCAGAATACAATTTTGCGATCTTGCTCACAAAATTCCCTTTTCCTGAACAGAACCGCAATGTTATGCTGTGAACAATTAAGATAAGGAAACCCTATGCAAGCCTATAAACTCATTGCCCTCGATATGGACGGCACCCTGCTCGACAACAAAAAAATGATCAGCGAACGCAATAAAGCGGCTATTTTGGCGGCGCGCAAACAAGGCGTATATGTGATTTTAGCTTCCGGTCGCCCCTATATCGGCATGCAACAATATATGCAGCAGCTCGGTATGACCGGCGATGATGATTATGTGTTGTGTTTCAACGGTGCAATTGTCGAACGAGCCCATGACGGTTATGTGATCAATAGCAAAATGTTGCAAGGCAAAGACGCTAAATTCGTGGCACAGTATGCCGATCGCTTTGGTTTAAACGTGCATGCATTTTCACCCACTCGTGGGCTAATCACCCCAAAAGCCAACCACTATACCCAGCACGAAGCCGACTCCAACGGCATTGAGTTCACTTTGCTGGATTTTTCGCAGCTAGACGATCACGAGCCGATCATCAAAACCATGATTATCGACCCGCCTGAATTGCTTGACCCGTTTGCTGCCGCTGTGCCGACCGCACTTTGCCAACGTTATACCGTGGTGCGCAGTGCGCCGTTCTTTTTGGAATTTATCCACCCCGAAGCCAATAAAGGTGCCGGTGTAGCGGCACTGGCACAGCATTTAAACATCAGCTCTGAACAGATCATCTGCTGCGGCGACGCCGGCAATGATCTGCATATGCTGCAATATGCCGGTTTGGGCGTGGCAATGGGCAATGCTACTGAAGACATAAAAGCCATCGCTGATTACATCACCGCCGACAACAACGGTTCCGGTGTCGCTGAGGTCATTGAGAAATTTGTATTGGAGAATCCGCAATGAAACCGCAAGCCCTAAAAATTGTGATTGCCCCCGATTCATTTAAAGAGAGCTTAACCGCACTTGAAGCGGCAGATGCGATTGAAACCGGTTTTAAAAAAGTGTTTCCGCACGCAACATATGTCAAAGTACCCATGGCGGACGGCGGCGAGGGTACGGTGCAATCATTGATCGACGCCACCGGCGGGCGCTTGCTGCATTTGGACGTGACTGCGCCGTTAGGCAATAAAGTCAATGCTTTTTTCGGGCTGTCCGGCGATGGCAAAACGGCGGTGATTGAGATGGCAGCGGCATCCGGTTTACATTTAGTCTCACCGAACCAGCGTAATCCGTTGCTGACCACCAGTTATGGCAGCGGAGAGTTAATTAAAGCCGCCTTGGATTACAAGGTTGAAAAGATCATTCTCGGCATCGGCGGCAGCGCCACCAATGACGGCGGCATCGGTATGCTGCAAGCATTGGGGGCAGGTTTTCAAGATGCTGACGGGCAAGCATTGGCATTTGGCGGCGCGGCATTAGCCAGACTGGCGAGCATTCACTTGGACCAACTGGATTCACGTTTGCAGCACGTGGCGATCGAAGTGGCTTGCGATGTGGATAATCCGCTGTGCGGTCAACACGGCGCCTCCGCCACTTTCGGGCCACAAAAAGGTGCTACGCCTGCGATGGTAGCGCAATTGGATCACGCTTTGGCACATTTTGCCAAGCTAGCCAAACAGCAACTGGGGCTGGAAATCGCTGAGCTTGCCGGTGCCGGAGCGGCAGGTGGCATGGGCGGTGGCTTGCAGTTACTGTCGAATGCACAGTTAAAACCAGGCGTACAAATTGTGATAGAAGCCGTCAAGTTAGCACAACAACTGCAAGATGCCGATTTAGTGATCACCGGTGAAGGGCGGATCGACGGGCAAACGGTACACGGCAAAACCCCGATTGGCGTGGCTAAAACCGCCAAACAGTTTAACAAACCGGTGATCGCAATTTGCGGCTGCTTGCGTGACGATTACGAGGCGGTGTATCAACACGGCATTGATGCGGTGTTCCCAATTATCAGCCAACTCGGCAGCCTAGCGGACACGTTGGCTGACGGGCGTAAGAATTTGGTTTCAACGGCACACAATATTGCTCGGCTGTATGGTTTAAACACGATGGTTTAAACCGCTGAGTTTCAGACCGCACTTTGCCCGAAAATGCGCCCAGATTGGCAAAAGTGCGGTTGGCTATTGCCTCACTTTTCCGCCCTGTGTTATGTTGACAGCGACAATCAACCAGCGGAGGAATTTATCTGATGAAAAAACCACTTTTAACCTTGATATTAGGACTTTCTGTCGGCAACGTTGCCTTGGCAGACAATGCACTGTTGCTGCAAACCGATTTCAGTTTGCAAGATGGTGCGGTTTCTGCCATGCAAGGGGTCGCCTTCGGGGTTGATAACGATCTGAAAATCTTCAATTTAACCCACGAAATTCCGCCTTATGATATTTGGCAAGCCGCCTATCGACTGTATCAAACCGCACCTTATTGGCAGCCAGGCACGGTATTTGTCAGTGTGGTCGATCCCGGTGTCGGTACCGATCGCAAATCGGTGGTGCTGAAAACCCAAAGCGGTCACTATTTTGTGACGCCGGATAACGGCACACTGACCCTCGTCGCCGAATCGCTTGGTATCGACAGCGTGCGCGAAATTGATGAAAAAACCAACCGTCTTTCCGGCTCGGAAAAATCTTACACCTTTCATGGTCGTGATGTATACGCCTACACCGGCGCACGCTTGGCTTCAGGGCAGATCAGTTTTGAACAGGTCGGACCGGCGCTAGAGAAGAAAGTCTTTGAAATTGCATATCAAAAAGCCACGCTGGAAAATGGCAAATTGAAAGGTAATATTCCGATTCTGGATATTCAATATGGCAATATTTGGACCAATATCAGCGATCAATTATTAGAACAGTCCGGCATTCAAAAAGGCGATACCGCCTGTGTTCAGATCAAACAGGGTGAACAACTGCGCTACAGTGGCAAAATGCCGTATGTCAGCAGCTTCGGCGATGTCAAAGACGGCGAACCGCTGTTATATTTAAACAGCCTGCTGAATGTCTCTTTCGCACTGAATATGGAAAATTTTGCCGAGAAAAATCAGGTGAAATCCGGCGCAGATTGGCATGTTGCCGTGAAAAAGTGTAACTGATCAACAGATCCGAGGTGCGGTTGTGATGCGTTGTTTGCCAAAACCGCACTTTATCTTTAACTAGAGCCTCTCTGGTCATCGATTTGATCTAATATCATTCCAGAAAGCAGTAGAGCAGTAGAGCAGTAGAGCAGAACAACATGACAGAATTATTAGCAGTCGCTACTATCACGATTTTGGCAGTGATCAGCCCCGGTGGCGATTTCGCCATGACCACCCGCAACAGCTATTTGTATGGCAAACGAGCGGGGATTCTGACTGCCGTCGGCATTGCCGCTGCGGTTTGGGTGCATGTCGGCTACACGCTGTTGGGTGTCAGCGCCTTGCTGTCACAATCGCCGGTTCTGTTCAATCTGGTCAAAATGTTCGGTGCGATGTATTTGATTTATATTGGCATTGCAACTTTTCGCCATCGTCCCGTTGCCTTTGATCTAAATGGAGAAAGTGCGGTTTTAAGCGATAAACAGGCGTTTAAGAACGGGTTTGTCACCAATGCGCTCAACCCGAAAACCACGCTGTTTGTACTCAGCACTTTTACGCAAATCGTGAATCCCGACACGCCGATTTTGATACAAATCGGCTACGGTGCCTTTATGTCACTGGCGCATTTGCTGTGGTTCGCTGCTGTCGCAATGATGTTATCCACACCACAAATTCGGCAACGTTTGTTACAACAACAACGTATCGTCAATCGTATCATTGGGTTGATTTTATGTGGTCTAGGGCTGATGTTGTTGATTTCATCGGCAAGCAGTTAGTTGCCACAGTACGATTTTACCCTAAAAAATGGCTAATTTTTTCCATTGCAAGCGTGCGAATCGGGTCACGTTCAAACAAAATTTCATGTTTGGCATGATGGATTATTTCGTGGCGTAAATTGCGGAACAATTTGGCGTAGTCTTCAATTTGCCGATTGGAAACAATCACCTCTTTTTCCGCTTGCAGCAGCAGAACCGGAAGCTGGATTTTGCCAATCGCACGCGGCAATTTATTAAACTGCGTTAAACAGAGATGCACCCAGCGAAAAGTCGGTCCGCCCAGATGCAGTTCCGGAAAGCGTCGATTGATACGATTATGCCATTTCATACGAGTTTTGCAGCAACTTAAATCGTTATGTTCCGGATTGATCGGTTTATAGGCAGAGTGTCCGAATACATAGCGCTGCTCTTGCCCCAACAACATCATCAAACTGACCAAAATCGGATCCAGCCACGGATTTTTCAGCGGTAAGGCAAACAGCGGTGCATTCAGGATCAGTTTGTCAAATTTATGCGGATATTTGGCAAGATACAACGTGGCAATCAAACCGCCCATTGAGTGCGCCAACATTACCTGTTGTTGGTAGGCATAGCGCTGATTGACGCTATGTAGCACCGCATCGAGATCATCAAGATAGTAATCGAAACGGTCAATATGACCTTTTTCCGGATCGCGCAGCAGCCGCTGTGAATAGCCCTGCCCACGGTGATCAAACGCCAACACATCAAAGCCTTGCTGATAAAAATCGTAGGCGATTTCCGTCCATTTCAATACATTTTCCGCACGCCCGCTGACCAATAACATCAGTTTGCGTCCCCCCAAATCCTGCGTTGGGTGTTCAAAAAAACGATAGGCGATTTTGCAGCCACGCTGCCCGTCGAGGTATTGCAATGGAAATTGTTCGGCAAACGGTTTTAATGTTCTCAGTGCAAACTGCCCAAAGTGCGGTTCTCGTTCCATGTAATGACCTGTAATCGGCAAGATATTAATGAGGTAGTGTAGGGGAGGATTGAATATCCTCCCGTTTATGAAATATTATATAAGCATTTAATTTATAATGAAAACATACTAAGTGCGGCTCGGGCGGATATATAATCCGCCGCTACTCTTCTAACCAACATCGCTTGTCTTTTATGCCACTAACAGACGTAAAATCCGACGTAATGGTTCGGCGGCGCCCCACAATAATTGGTCACCGACGGTAAATGCCGCCAGATATTCAGGCCCCATATTCAGTTTACGCAAACGCCCGACCGGTACGCTTAGTGTGCCGGTGACTTTGGTCGGCGTCAATTCACGCAAAGTACTCTCTTTATCGTTCGGGATCACTTTCACCCACTCATTATGCGATGCCAGAATCTGTTCGATCTCTGCCAACGGCAAATCTTGTTTCATCTTAATGGTAAACGCTTGGCTGTGGCAACGCAAAGCCCCGATCCGCACACACAAACCGTCGATTGGAATCGGGTTGTCGGACAGACCTAAAATTTTATTGGTTTCGGCAAAGCCTTTCCACTCTTCTTTGGTCTGACCGCTGTCGAGCAATTTATCGATCCACGGAATCAGGCTGCCAGCCAATGGTGCACCAAAATTTTCAATCGGCAAATCGCCACGCATTTTGTCGGTGACCGCTCTTTCAATTTCTAGAATAGAAGATGCCGGATTCGCCAAATCGGTTTGCACCACATCACGCAATTCCCCCATTTGCACCAGCAGTTCACGCATATTTTTGGCGCCAGCACCGCTCGCTGCTTGGTAAGTCGCAACTGAAACCCACTCTACCAAATCACGCTCAAACAAGCCGCCCAACGCCATCAACATCAGACTGACGGTGCAGTTGCCACCGACATAGGTTTTCACGCCTTTCGCTAAACCGTCGCGGATCACATGTTGATTGACCGGATCTAACACGATAATCGCATCTTTTTCCATACGCAGGGTGGAAGCCGCATCAATCCAATAGCCGTTCCAACCGGCGGCGCGCAGTTTCGGATAAACTTCGTTGGTATAATCGCCGCCTTGGCAGGTAACGATAATATCCAGCGCCTTCAAGTCGTCGATGTTAAACGCATCTTTTAATACACCACTGTCTTTACTGCCGAAGCTCGGTGCTGGTTGCCCAGCTTGCGAGGTAGTGAAAAACACCGGATTAATATAGGCGAAGTCCTGTTCCTGCTGCATCCGATCCATCAAGACGGAACCGACCATTCCGCGCCAACCGATAAAACCCACATTTTGCATATTACTTCCTTAATTATTTTGCTGTTGTTATGAATGTTGTGTTATTAAATTTTCTATACTAATTAATTACAACATCACCTGAATAAAAGCAACTCTTTTAGCAAAAATTTCTACCGCACGCTGCACTTTTTGGTATATTGAAACGACGCAAGCCAAAAAGGAGATTTATTATGTTAGTGCTTATCACCGGCGCCAGTGCCGGATTTGGTGCCGCCACCGCACGTTTATTGATTCAGCGTGGACACCGTGTGATCATCACTGCCCGTCGCCAGCAACGGTTGAACGCCTTGCAACAGGAGTTGGGCGCAAATTGTTTTGCGTTGGCATTTGATATCAGCGATGAACAGGCGACGTTAAGCGCCTTGCAAAGCCTGCCGCCAGAATGGCAACAGATTGATCTACTGGTTAATAACGCCGGATTGGCTCTTGGGGTCGAAGCAGCGCAAAATAGCGATCTAGCCAATTGGAAACAGATGATTGCTACCAATATCAGCGGCTTGATCAGCATCACTCACGCTATTTTACCCGGTATGGTGGCACGCAATTGCGGACACATCATCAATTTAGGCTCGATCGCCGGCGACTACCCCTATCCAGGCGGCAATGTTTACGGTGCCAGCAAAGCCTTCGTAAAGCAATTCAGCTTGAATTTACGCGCTGATTTAGTCGGTACAGCAGTACGGGTCAGTAATATTGAACCGGGATTGTGTGGTGGCACGGAGTTCTCCAATGTCCGTTTTCATGGCGATAGCGCCAAAGTAGAGGCGTTATATGCCAATGTAGATTATCTGAGCGCTGAAGACATTGCCGAAATCATTGTTTGGATCGCCGAGCGCCCGGTACACGTCAATATCAACCGAATCGAAATCATGCCGGTCGCGCAAGCTCCTGCTGGTTTAACGGTTAAGAAAAAAGCATAACCACACTTTTGCCACCATATTTTGCTGGCTTTATCTGCATCAATTCAGTTAGCTGATTTGATTCAGATCATTTTTCCTTAAAAGATAGATAAAAAATACTGGTTTTATTTTTTAAATACCTTACTATTTAACTCGGACTTTACCTATCGAATTATACGAGGAAACAAAGATGTCATTTCAAGAAAAAAAATTAAGCGAATTAGCCATTGCCATTCCGGGCGCCACCAAACTATTTCGTGAGTACGATCTGGATTTCTGCTGTGGCGGTGCCAACACTCTTGGTTTTGCGGCAAAAGTAAAAAATTTAAATCTAGCTGAAATTGAGCAACGCTTGGCAGCCTTGGAGCAACGACAAGAGCCGAACGAAGCAAAAAATTGGCTGCAAGCCTCTTATGCCGAAATTATCAACCATATCATTGAACGCTTTCACCAGCGCCATCGCGAGCAATTGCCGGAATTGATTTTCTTAGCCGAAAAAGTGGAAAATGTGCACGGCGATCGTGCAGACTGCCCGATGGGCGTTTCGGCGGTACTAAAAGAGATACATGCCGATTTGAGCCAACATATGCAGAAAGAAGAGCAGATTTTATTCCCGATGATCAACGCCGGTCAATATGCCATGGCGCGGATGCCAATTCAAGTGATGGAACATGAGCACGATGATACCGGTCAGCAAGTTGAGATTTTGAAATCCTTGACTGATAATCTGACACCACCACGTGATGCCTGCAACACTTGGCGAGCACTTTACACCGGCATTAATGAGTTTATCGATGATTTAATGTTACATATCCATTTGGAAAACAATATTTTGTTCCCACGCGTGCTGAGTCAAGCCTAGCCTAATCAACAGCCCTTGGTATCTAACCGCACTTTAAACGTTTCAAACCGTTAAAGTGCGGTCTTGGCTTTATCAAACAAGCATTTTTCCGCCGCCCAAGCGCTCGCCACTGCCAACGCCAATGGTAGCAACATTGCCGCTGAGCTACGAGTCAGCTCCAAAGCAAATACAATTGCGGTCAAGGGCATTTTCAGCGAGATCGCCAGAAATGCGGTTGCGCCAATTAATGCTGCGCTTTCGGTTGAAATCGATGGCAAAAAATCGTTCCAACCAAATGCTAACGAGAATGCCAAGATACTGCCCAACATCATCGATGGGGTGATCAAACCGCCGTAAGCCCCTGCCGCCAATGCCAACAGCACTACCAGCCATTTCATCAGCAATAACACTAATCCTTCATGCCAATTTAGCAAACCGGCAAACACCAATTGATTGCCGGCTTTGCCGTTGCCTAACACATCGGGGAAAAAAATGGCAACTGCGCCGATCAGGCTGAATAGCAACATCGCCAATGGAATAATCCGTTTATCAGCGCGTGGCAAAAACGGTACAAGTGCGGTGGTATAACGGAACAGTTTGACTAATGGGGTGATCAGCAAACCGAATAATAACGCAAACCACAGCAGCGGCTGGTTAATCTCGGGATTAGACAAATGATACTGTACCAAATCACCCAAGGTATAGCGCACCACCATCGTCGCAGTCACTGATGTGAGCAAAGCAGCAAACACCGCTCTGGCATTAATCGCCACCACTAACGTTTCTAAAATAAAAATCGTGGCTGCCAGTGGAACGTTATACACTGCTGCTAAGCCCGCTCCGGCAGCGCAGGCAATCAGCAATGCCGCATCGTCATCGTTTAATTTTATTTTTCGAATCCATAATGTGGCAAAAGCAGCGCTCATCTCGCGCGGTGCGGTTTCACGCCCCAATGGCGACCCCAAACCAACGGTAACAATTTGTAGCAACGCATGAGAAATCGTAGTGAAAAACGGCATCCCCTGCTGTGGAGCAGCCATTGCCGCTTTAAACCCGACTAATTTCGCCCCGTAGCGCTGAATCGTATACCAACCAAAACCAACCGACACGCCGCACAACAGCAGCACCCACCAACGGCGGCTCGGCGCTGCCTGTTCCACGCCTAAGCGAAACGGCAGACTTTCCCCGTGTAATGAATAATCGAAAGCATGATGCTGGACAAAATGCATTAATTCGGTCAACGCAAAGCCGACCAGACCGGCAACTACTCCAATGATTAACAAAGAAATAAAAAATCGAAAGCAGATTTGCATAGTCACTCTCCTCCGTCAATCCCCCATACTGAATGCCACAATCTGGCTAATATGGCTGAGAGAAAGGCCGCTTTGCTGCTGCCACTGTGAGAAAATTTGCTGTGCCGCTTCAAACGAACGCTGGGTTTGGATGCCGCCTTCAATTAATTGGTGGTTGCGTAAATAAGCTTCCACATCGTGGGTCAGCAAGAAAGTGTCTTTGCCGACCGCTCTTAGCGCATAAGCACCAGTATTGCCGCCCAAGCGTTGTCCGTTTTTCTTCAAATAGCGCCAAAGTGCGGTAATATTTTGTGGATCCCATTCAGCAATCAATCGCGAAAAACCACCGTCTAAATTGGCTTGATAGATCATTTGTGCATTGTGCTTAATCGTTGCCACTTTTGACCAATTGCGGATAATACTCGGATCTTGCGCTTTTTTTTCCCAGAGTTCATCGGGCATCATCAGCAGTTTTTCGATATCAAAGCCCCAGAAAAGGCGTTCAAAATGCTGCCATTTTTGATCGACAATCCGCCAAACAAAACCCGACTGGAAAATCTTACGCGTAAATTCCGCCAACCAACGATGATCCGGTACTGCCAATAATGCCTGGGGCGATTGCAGCGGACAAAGCAGCTGTTGCAACCGCACTTCGCCGCCTTTTTGGCGACAAGCCCGTTGGTAAATATCATCAAAAGCTTCCAGAATCATACTTGCTCCACATTTTGCACGGGATTTTCCGCCAACGCCGAGCACAACTCCAGTTTAACATTGTGCTGCTGCAGCAATTGCGCGATGTTTTCCGGTGGCAGGGCATCGGTCAATAAAATATCAACTTCACTAATGGCGGCTAAACGTACGATCGCTTTGCGGCTGAATTTAGAGTGATCCGCCACCAATAAAATTTTACGCGAGCTTTGCATTAATGCACGTTTCACCTGTACTTCATGAAAATCATAATCCAACAATGCGCCATCTTCATCGATGGCACTGATCCCCAGAACACAGTAATCCAAGCGGAACTGCGAGATAAAATCCACAGTCGCTTCACCGATAATGCCACCATCGGAACGCAAATTGCCACCGGCAATCGTAATCTCAAAATCCCCTTTTTTCATCAAAATATGCGCCGCATTCAGATTATTGGTCACAATGCGCAAGTTTTGATGTTCTAACAACGCATAAGCCACCGCTTCCGGAGTCGTGCCAATATCAATAAACAATGAGGAGCCGTTTTTAATCAATCCGGCAACCTGTTGGGCAATCGCTTGTTTTTCTTTGGAGAAGAAACTTTTTCGTTCAGCGTAATCGCTATTTTCACTGTTGGAGGGAGAGGCGGCGCCACCGTGATGGCGGCGAATTAAATTTTGTTCTGCCAGTTCGTTGAGATCGCGCCGAATCGTCTGTGAAGTCACATTAAAAACTGCTACCAAATCTTCGGTGCTGATATAACCACGCTGTGTCACCAATTCAACAATTTGTTGATGGCGTATCGATTGTTTCATCTTCCCCCCTTAAGTCATTTGTTTAACGTCACTCGTATCATGCTGGTGCTTAATATACCTGAAAGTTTGACTTTTTGGAGAATCACAACAGAAAAAATTCTTGTGATTGGGAAGAATAATTGCCGACAGTAGCAAAGAATAGCAAAGTGCGGTCAGCAGGTTATTTCTCTTCCTACTGACCGCACTTTAGGTGGGCTAAGATAGTATTAGGTTGTGATAGTACGTTGCAATAGTACGTTTCGACAATATCAGAAACCCAACATCATATTATGATCATACACTATGCTTCGCTTTCAAAACTCTCTTCTTCGGCAGCCTCAACATCGGCGGTCAACCCCTGTTCTGGGTGTGCCAATAATTCAGCACGCAACTTCTCTTCCAGCTCTGCGCATTCCTGCGGATGCTCAGCTAGCCATTTCATCGCATTGGCACGACCCTGCCCGATTTTACCGCCGTTGTAGGCATACCACGCACCAGATTTTTCCACCAGTTTATGTTTAACCCCCAGTTCAATCAATTCACCGTTTTTCGAAATGCCTTCGCCATACATAATTTGGAATTCAGCTTGGCGGAACGGTGCCGCCACTTTGTTTTTCACCACTTTGACTCGAGTTTCGCTGCCGACCACTTCTTCGCCGTCTTTCACCGCACCGGTACGACGGATATCCAAACGTACTGAAGCATAGAATTTTAACGCATTACCGCCAGTAGTCGTTTCCGGATTACCAAACATCACCCCGATTTTCATACGGATTTGGTTGATAAACACCACTAAACAGTTAGCCGTTTTGATATGTCCGGTCAGTTTACGCAACGCCTGCGACATCAAACGCGCCTGTAAGCCCATATGCGAGTCACCCATGTCGCCTTCGATCTCTGCTTTCGGGGTCAGAGCGGCAACGGAGTCAACGATAATCACTTCCACTGCCCCAGAACGCACCAAGGCATCACAGATTTCCAACGCCTGTTCGCCGTTATCCGGTTGCGACACCAACAATTCTTTCACATCAACGCCCAGTTTGCTGGCATAAATCGGATCCAACGCGTGTTCGGCATCAATAAAGGCACAGGTTTTACCGGCTTTTTGCGCTTGGGCAATCACCGACAGGGTCAAGGTGGTTTTACCGGACGATTCCGGCCCGAATATTTCGACAATTCGCCCCATCGGCAAACCGCCGATCCCCAACGCTACGTCTAAACCCAATGAACCGGTCGAAATCGACTCGATATCCAGTGTTTGCGTATCACCAAGACGCATAATCGAGCCTTTGCCGAATTGCTTCTCAATTTGCCCTAATGCGGCAGCCAGTGCTTTTTGTTTGTTATCGTCCATACCAAATCCTCTATTTAAACAAGCTTTCTGATCAGAATTGTCGCTTATTATACTGTATGGTTATACAGTATCAAGTGAAATTTTGATCTTTTTAAATAGAATTCGATCCCTATTCCAAAATTTACTTGATCGCTGCTCGACAAACCGCACTTTTACCGAGAAGCAATTGATAATATGCTGCTGATTCAGTATTATTTTTCCCTTTATATTTCTTTGATAGCGCTATACAGTGTTCCAACAACTATTCTCAATAGCACCGTGACAGACAAGGCAACCCAATGAAAGAGCCATTAGACAACAGTTTTTCTACCCACACCCCAATGATGCAGCAATATCTGCGTCTGAAAGCCGAGAATCCGGATATTTTGCTGTTTTACCGGATGGGGGATTTTTATGAGTTGTTTTATGACGATGCCAAAAAAGCAGCGCAGTTGCTGGATATTTCCCTGACTAAACGTGGCAGTTCCGCCGGGCAGCCGATTCCGATGGCAGGGGTGCCGTATCATGCGGTGGAAGGCTATTTGGCGAAGTTGGTACGCCTAGGCGAATCGGTGGCGATTTGTGAGCAGATCGGCGACCCAGCAACGAGTAAAGGTCCGGTCGAACGGCAGGTGGTGCGGATAGTCACGCCCGGAACCGTCAGTGACGAAGCCCTATTGCCAGAACGCCAAGATAATCTGATTGCAGCGGTTTATCAGCATAAAGTGCGGTTTGCTTTGGCAACATTAGACATGACTTCGGGGCGTTTTCAAATCAGTGAACACGACAACCAAGCTAGTCTACAAGCGGAATTGCAACGGCTATCGATTGCCGAGCTGTTATATGATGAAGAGTTCAGCGAAATGGCGTTGTTAGAGGGACGCAGGGGGTTACGGCGGCGTCCGATTTGGGAGTTTGAGCTGAATACCGCACTTCAGTTATTAAACCGCCAATTCGGTACTAAAGATCTGAAAGCCTTTGGTGTGGAAAATGCGAGCTTGGGGCTGTGTGCCGCCGGTTGCCTGCTGCATTATGCTAAAGAGACCCAACGCACCGCTCTGCCGCATATCAATGCAATCAGTCTGGTACAAAGCAGCGAATTTATCGTTCTTGATGCTGCTACACGGCGTAATTTAGAGCTGACGCAAAATTTGTCAGGCGGCAGCGAATATACTTTGGCATGGGTGCTGGATCACTGTGTCACCCCGATGGGCAGCCGTTTATTGAAGCGTTGGATTCATCAGCCGATTTGTGATATTGCCCAGCTGCAAAAACGGCAGCAAGCGATTGCAGCTATTTTACAGCACGATTTAATTGCTGATTTGCAGCCATTATTGCGCCAAGTGGGTGATATGGAGCGGATTTTGGCGCGCGTAGCGTTGCGTTCGGCACGACCGCGCGATCTCACCCGTTTACGCAGTGCGCTTGAACAAATTCCGCTGATCAAAAATCAACTCAATGCGCACAATTCGCCACAACTAACCGCACTTTGCCGCTTAATCGACGATTTTGCCGAATTATGCGAACTGTTACGACAGGCATTGGTCGAAACACCGCCGTTATTGATTCGTGACGGTGGCGTGATTGCGCCGGGTTACCATGCCGAGCTGGACGAATGGCGCGAGTTGTCCGCCGGTGCAACCCGATTTTTGGACGAATTGGAAGCACGCGAACGTGAGGCGACCGGGATTGACACCCTAAAAATCGGCTTTAATGCGGTGCACGGTTACTATATTCAGATCAGCCGCGGACAGGCGGAGCGCGCGCCGATACATTATGTGCGCCGTCAAACCCTGAAAAATGCCGAACGCTATATTATCCCCGAACTGAAAACCTATGAAGACAAGGTGCTGAAAGCCAAAGGCGCAGCGCTAGCATTGGAAAAACAGCTATACGACGAACTATTTGAACGGCTGCTACCGCACTTGGGCGACCTGCAACTGGCGGCGCTGACCTTGGCGCAGTTGGACGTGTTCAGCAACTTAGCCGAACGCGCACAAACCCTGAATTACAGCCGTCCGCAATTTGCTGAGCAGATCGGCATTGCGATTGAAAATGGTCGTCATCCTGTGGTCGAGCAGGTGATGAGCGATCCGTTCATTGCTAATCCGTTGCAACTCAGCTCCGAACGCCATCTTTTGGTAGTAACCGGCCCGAATATGGGCGGGAAAAGCACTTATATGCGGCAAACGGCGTTGATCGTGTTGATGGCGTATATCGGCAGTTTCGTGCCGGCGCAAAGTGCGGTTATCGGCCCGATTGATCGGATTTTCACCCGCATTGGTGCGTCAGACGACCTTGCCTCAGGGCGTTCTACGTTTATGGTGGAAATGACCGAAATGGCGAATATCCTGCATCAAGCCGGAGCAAAAAGCTTAGTGCTGATCGACGAAATCGGACGCGGTACCTCGACTTACGACGGCTTGGCGTTGGCATGGGCGTGCGCCGAATGGCTGGCGAAAAAATTGCGTTCTCTGACTTTGTTCGCCACCCACTATTTCGAATTGACCGTATTGCCGCAGCAATTCGAAGGCGTATTCAACGTGCATTTGGACGCCTTGGAACACAACGATAGCATCGCATTTATGCACGCAGTACAAGATGGCGCCGCCAGCAAAAGTTACGGCTTGGCGGTAGCAGCGTTAGCAGGGGTGCCGAAAAGCGTGTTGAAGCTGGCAAAGCAGAAGCTCAATCAACTGGAACGCTTATCGCAACAGACGGGTGATCACAAGCTACAGCAGTTGCGTGAACTGAGCCAAATGCAGGCGGAACTACCGTTAGTCGAAGAAGATGAAGGCAAAAGTGCGGTGTGGCAAATGCTGCAACAGCTTGATCCGGATGATCTCAGCCCGAAACAAGCACTGACTTATCTGTATCAATTGAAAACCTTGGTGAAAGGCTAAAATAATTGATTTTGATAGTAAAAGTAGTGGCGGATTATATATCCGCCCGAACCGCACTTTGCATTTTTTATTTATAGATTAAATGCATTGTGAATGCTGACCCTGCATTACGACTCGTGGATTTTCTGGGTTAATTTGCATGGCGATATGATCAGAATCAACCACAATTTGCACACTATCTTGGTTAAATCCACGCAAGGTGCTTTTGCCAGCACCGTTGGTGCCGCAGTAGAAAATCGCAAGATTATTTTGCTTTGGCATATTCAATTACCACTTCCGTTCCATCTGGATAATGATCGACAATATTTCCATTTGGGCGTTTAAACGTCAGCACTTCGCGCTTTTTCTTGTCGTCCATCCATGCTTTGAATTGAATATGCAACTGGCGTTGATGCTCGGAAATTTGTTGATTGGTCATTTGCGTTCTCCAATGGCTCATGTCGTTCAGTAATGGGTGAGGGCGTTGTTCATTATATACCTGAAGACAGCCTATTATCAGTATTCTGAGCCTATTCGATTTTGGAATAGTTGCGAAATAATTTCGGTAGTTTCATACCGATTTTAGTGGCGAGGTAGGTGCAGGTGCAAAAGCCAATTAGCCCACTGGTGAGCATATTTAATGCGGTAATCAGACTAGCAATAGCCAAAATGGGCTAATAAAAAGTGGGCTGGCGTGTAAACCCAAAAGTAGGGTCTGGTGATGTTTGGGCAATAAAAAAATCCCTCTGGTTTATGCTGATACCAAAGGGATTCCACATTCGCAAAGTACGGTCAACGCAAAGTGCGGCCAGCTTAGCTGGCTACAGCGATTTTTTTCATATCTTTCATATAGTCACGCAGCACTTTACCGACTTTTTCGATTGGGTGGTTGCGGATGGCTTCGTTGACATCACGCAGGCGGACGTTGTCGATTTCATCGGAAACCACTTTCTCACCCAAGTCACCGCGCACCAAGGTCGGTACCAATTTTTCGCGCAGAATCGGGTCGGCAGCAAAAGCGAACAGGTAGTTGCCGTATTCGGCGGTGTCGGAAATCACTACGTTCATTTCATACAGACGTTTACGCGCGATGGTATTGGCGATTAACGGCAGTTCGTGCAGCGATTCATAATAGGCGGACTCTTGCAAAATTCCGCTCGCCACCATGGTATCAAACGCCAATTCTACGCCGGCTTTAACCATGGCTACCATCACCACGCCATTGTCGTAGTACTCTTGTTCGCTGATTTTGCCCTCATATTTCGGTGCTTTTTCAAAGGCAGTTTGCCCAGTTTGCTCACGCCACGTCAGCAAATTCACGTCGTTATTCGCCCAGTCCTCCATCATCACGCGCGAGAATGTGCCGCTGATAATATCGTCCATGTGTTTTTCAAATAGAGCTTGCAACAAGCCTTTGATCTGCTCGGATAGTTCGTAAGCACGGATTTTGGCACTGTTGGACAGGCGATCCATCATCAACGTGATCCCGCCTTGTTTCAGCGATTCCGTGATGGTTTCCCAACCGAATTGAATCAATTTGGCAGCATAGGCCGGATCTTTACCTTCAGCCACCAATTTATCGTAACAAATCAGAGAGCCGGCTTGCAGCATACCACACAGAATAGTTTGTTCGCCCATTAAGTCAGATTTCACTTCTGCCACGAAAGAGGAAGCCAAACAGCCAGCACGGTGACCGCCGGTCGCCGCTGCCCAAGCTTTGGCAATTGCCCAGCCTTCGTTTTGCGGATCATTTTCCGGGTGGACGGCGATCAACGTCGGCACGCCGAAACCGCGCTTATACTCTTCACGCACTTCCGTGCCCGGACATTTCGGCGCCACCATCACGACTGTGATGTCTTTGCGGATTTGTTCGCCCACTTCGACGATATTCAAGCCGTGTGAATAGCCCAATGCCGCACCTTGTTTCATCAACGGCATCACCGCTTGCACCACCGCAGAGTGTTGTTTGTCCGGCGTCAGGTTGATCACTAAATCCGCAGTGGGAATCAGATCTTCATAAGTGCCGACTTTAAACCCATTTTCGCTGGCACAGGTGAACGAAGCGCGTTTTTCATCAATCGCTTGCTGACGCAAGGCATAGCTGACATCCAAGCCGGAATCGCGCATATTCAAACCTTGGTTCAAACCTTGCGCACCACAGCCGATAATCACGATTTTTTTGCCTTTCAGATAATTGGCTTCATCAGCAAACTCTTCGCGCGCCATAAAACGGCAGCGCCCCAATTGATCCAGCTGCTGACGCAGATTCAGGGTATTAAAATAGTTAGACATGGGTTTTCCTCAGTTTAAGGGTAAATAACAGGTTGTCCCCAATGGACAAGTGCGGTCAGTATAGTCTAAAATCCTGATTGCGAAAATTGATATTATTACAATCTATAGTTGCATTTTTTGCAAATAGTTTTAGCAGCGATAGGGAGAGATGATGAACGAAATCCAATTTTTAATTTACGACAACAGCGAACATACAGAAGTCTTGGTGCAAGATGAAACCCTGTGGGTAACACAAAAAAATATTGCTCAGCTGTTTGGAGTAGCAAAATCAACGGTGAGCGAACACCTAAAAAATATCTTTGATAGCGGTGAGCTTGAGCAAAGTTCAGTTGTTCGGAAAATCCGAACAACTGCTGTAGATGGAAAAAACTACCTGACGACATTTTATAATCTTGATGCCGTCATCTCTGTCGGCTACCGAGTCAATTCTAACAAAGCCACTAAATTCCGTATTTGGGCAAGCGAGATTTTAAAGGCCTATATCCAAAAAGGCTTTATCGTTGATATCGATCGCATGAAGCACGGTGAAAATGCCTTCGGTAAAGATTATTTCCGTGAATTGCTGGAAACCGTTCGCTCAATCCGCGCTAGCGAGCAACGGATTTGGAAGCAACTAACCGATATTTTTGCTGAAATTTCCTATGATTATGATAAAAATTCGGAAATTACCCGTCAATTCTACGCCAATGTGCAAAACAAATTTCACTACGCCATTACAGGACAAACCGCAGCAGAAATTGTTTATCACCACGCAGATCAACACAAAACTCACATGGGGCTAACTACATGGAAAAATGCTCCAACTGGGCGGATTTTGCAATCTGATGTGGTGGTGGCAAAAAATTATCTATCGGAGCAGGAAATCAAAAAACTAGAACGCAATGTTTCTGCTTATTTTGATTATGTTGAACGCCTACTAGAAGACGAGTATCTATTAAGCATGCAGGATTTTGCCAAAAGTATTGATGATTTTTTGAGTTTTAACCGTTATGAGATTTTACAAGATAGCGGCAAAATCAGCCACAAACAAGCCACGCAAAAAGCCGTTGAAGAATACCGAGCATTTAATCGACAGCAAAAAATTACGTCGGATTTTGAGCAATTTATTAAACAATTGGATAAATAATAAGCCTGTTAAAACCCTAGCTGAATAATTGAAAACAAAGTGCGGTCACGATGAACTTTCAAGAGATAAAACTGTTTCTGGATTTGGTGGAAAAACGGAATTTCAACCAAACGGCACTACAAAATCATATGAGCCCGTCTACCCTTTCGCGCCAGATTCAAAAAATGGAAGCCGAGCTGAAACAACCGCTGTTTTTACGCGACAACCGCCAGGTCAGCCTGACCGAAGCCGGTGAGCAGTTTTTACAGTTCGCACTACCGGCGTGGCAGCGCTGGCAGCAAATCAAAATTCAGTTGCAGCCGATTCAACAAGAGCTGAGCGGCGAGTTGAAACTGTTTTGTTCAGTCACCGCGGCTTACAGCCATCTGCCGCCGATTCTGGAAGCCTTTCGGCGCCAATACCCGAAAGTCGAAATCAAACTAACCACCGGTGACCCCGCCAATGCGTTAGAGCAAGTGCGGTCACAGCAGGCCGATTTGGCATTGGTCGGCAAGCCGCTGAAATTGCCTGACAATATTGATTTCCACTTTATCGACCATATCCAACTCTGCTTGATCGCACCACGTGTTGCTTGCCCGTCCACACGCTTATTGCAGCAGCAACCGATTGATTGGGAACAGATCCCGTTTATTTTGCCGGTCGCCGGGCCGGTGCGTGAGCGCATCGATCTGTGGTTCAAGCAGATGAAATTCAAACAGCCAAAAATTTATGCCTCGGTCAGCGGGCATGAGGGTATTGTGCCGATGGTAGCACTGGGTTGTGGCGTGGCGCTGCTGCCGGACATCGTAATCAAAAACAGCCCGATGAACGGGCAGGTTTCTTATCTGGATCTGCCTCTGTCCGCCAGTGCCTTTGAACTGGGGGTTTGCGTACAAAAAAAACGCTTGCAGCAGCCGTTGATTGCCGCATTTTGGTCGGTTTTGACCGATGCCAGCCCATCACTAAAATAAACTGTGTCGAAGCGGTATTAAAGTGCGGTTTAAACTTTCGTCAATCTAGTAAATCCGTTATCATCTCTGCACTTATCAGACCAGATAACATTTCAAAAGGATACCGCTATGAGTCAATACACACTAGCCCAAACCAAACAAGGCAAAACCCTGTCTTTAACCGCCAAAATGGCCAATCGTCACGGCTTGATTGCCGGAGCGACTGGCACCGGCAAAACCATCAGTCTGCGCAAACTGGCAGAAGCCTTCAGTGACGACGGTGTGCCCGTGTTTTTGGTCGATGTCAAAGGCGATATTTCCGGTTTAGTCAAAGCCGGGGAGCTGCAAGGCAAAGTGGCAGAACGCATTGAGCAGTTTGGCTTGGGCGGCGAAAGCTATTTGAGCGGTTATCCGGTCTCATTTTGGGACGTATTCGGCGAGAGCGGCATTCCGCTGCGCACTACGATTTCCGAAATGGGGCCTTTGTTGCTGTCGCGGCTGTTAAACCTGAACGCCACCCAAGAGGGCTTGCTGAATCTGGTGTTCCGTGTAGCAGACGACAAAGGCTTGCTGCTGATTGATTTGAAAGATTTGCGTGCGATGTTAAAACACGTTGCCGACAATGCCGCCGCATATCGGGTGGAATACGGCAATGTGTCCGCCGCCAGTGTGGGGGCGATTCAGCGTTCACTGTTAACGCTGGAGAACGAGGGTGCAACCAAGCTATTCGGCGAACCGGCGCTGAATTTGGACGACTGGCTGCAAACCCGTGACGGCAAAGGCGTGATCAATATCCTCAATTCCGAAAAACTGATCAACTCCAGCCGCATGTACGGCGCCTTTTTGCTGTGGCTGATGTCGGAATTGTTTGAAAATCTGCCGGAGGTTGGCGATCCGGATAAACCAACATTTGTGATGTTTTTTGATGAAGCGCATTTGCTGTTTGACGGTGCGCCAACCGCACTTGTGGAGAAAATCGAGCAAGTAGTGCGTTTAATCCGTTCCAAAGGCGTCGGGGTGTATTTTGTCACGCAAAACCCGCTCGACTTGCCCGACAGCGTGCTGGGGCAATTGGGCAACCGGATTCAACATGCGCTGCGTGCTTTTACCCCGCGCGATCAAAAAGCAGTTAAATCCGCCGCCGAAACTTTCCGCACCAATCCTGATGTCAATGTGGTGGAAGCGATTACCGCACTGGGTGTTGGCGAGGCGTTGGTTTCATTCCTCGATGAAAAAGGCATGCCAACGCCGGTGGAAATCGCCTATATCTATCCGCCGAAAAGCCAGTTGAAACCGATCAGCGCCGAGCAACGTATTGCATGGGTGAAAGATGACGAGTTATATCCGTTCTACCGCGATGAAGTCGATAACGAATCGGCATTTGAAGTGCTGAACGCCGAGCAGCAGAATCTGGAAGCAGTGGCGCAGAAACAAGCAGAGCAGGCGCAACAGGAAGACAGCAGCCTGTTCGGCAGCCTCAGCCGTATGATCTTCGGCACTAAAAAACGTGGCGAACAACTGACGGTCACCGAGCAACTGGTCAGCAGTGTCAGCAAAAGTGTCGGTCGTAATATCCGCAACCAAATCTCCCGCCAAATTGTGCGTGGCATTTTGGGGGCGTTGAAGAAATAAGTAATCGCTTTAATCCTTCTCCCTTGATGGGAGAAGGTGCCTGAAGGGCGGATGAGGGTGAAACATAGGATCACAGCACTGCACCCTGCCCCCTCATCCTGATTTTTGCTTCTGAACGAAGCTAAAATCTGTCCTTCTCCCACAAGGGGCGAAGGAGTTCTAACAACTACGTTCCAGCGTTTTCACCAACTCAATTGCCAGCACATTATTCCCTTCTCCCTTGATGGGAGAAGGTGCCCGAAGGGCGGATGAGGGTGAAACATAGGATCACAGCACTGCACCCTGCCCCCTCATCCTGATTTTTGCTTCTGAACGAAGCTAAAATCTGTCCTTCTCCCACAAGGGGCGAAGGGCAAGGCAAGTGACAAATTTGTGCCAGCATCGCTCCGTGCTGTGGGCAGGTTATTTCGGATAAACCCAATCAGCTAAAATCGGTTCGTGGTCAGACAACGGTGTGCCATCAGGGGTGAAGGCAGACAGAATTTCACGGTGGGAGCATTGGATCGCTTTGGCACAGAACCAATCCAATTTTTGTTGTCGATCCTGGCGCAGGGTGATTCTTGATTGATGTGTCGTCACGCCGAGGGGATTCGCCTGCCAGTGATAGCCCACCTGTTCCATTGTCGCAAACAACGGTTCCGCATGGTGATCTAAACCATCGGCAAGGTTGTTGCCACTGTTTAAGTCACCACCGATAATCACCGGTAAATCAGGGCGAAACTGCTGACAGGCTTGTGCAAGAGTGCGCATTTGTTGTTCTCGATAAGCTAAATCCTGATTAACGTTGCTTTCCAAATGGGTGCTGACCACTAACAGATTACCTTGTGAAGTTGCCACTTCTGCCAACAATGCCATACGTCCGCCGATGCGGGCTTCGCCGAAGTGATTACCCACTTTTTGTCCGCTAAACCAGTGTCCGTGATCATCAAAACGCAGCATCGCCGCCGATTTAAACGGTACTTTGCTGAGAATCGCATTGCCGTGCCAGCCTTTATCATTGAAATCATCGCTTGCTAATTTGCGCTCGATTTCACTGCCTAAATCCAGCTCCAGAAACTCGACAGCGTACAGATAATACATATCCAGCTCTTGCGCCAATGCCTGTGTGGTGTGGCGTTGTTGCGTGCGCGCCATGCCGTTGTCCATTTCTGACAACAGCACAATATCCGGTTGATATTGACGCAGCAACACCGCACTTGCATTCACATCGAGACAACGTTCCAGATTCCAAGCAATCACACGAAACTCGGTAGATAAGCGCTGTGCATTTGCAGCATTTCCGCATTCAATGCAATGCATACAAGGCAGTTGCATATAGTGGCGATGCACCTCACTGCTGCGCTCTGCCTGCAAAATTTCACGCAAGGTAGCTTCAGACACCGCTGGCAATTCAGAACAGAGGCGGGTAATTAACGTAATGTCTTGCTTTGTCATCTTCACCGCCTTAAGGATTGATATTATCTTGATAAATTGCCTGTCCGCTTTCGGCATCAAACAGGTAGATGTCGCTGCTGGCAACGCTGAAATACAAGGTTTCGTCGGCGGTAATATCACGCATTTCAGTCACTGCCAATAGTGGTTGCGAACCTAAACTGCCGTGAATCACCCGTTGTGCGCCCAGATCTTCAACCACCTTGACCGCCAGCAAAAACGGGTTTTCCACCATCGGTGGCTGGCGTGACAATTGGATTTTTTCCGAACGGATTCCGATTTTGACCGCTCTTCCCTGCCAATTTTCAGGCAATGCGAATGCCGGTTTGAAGTAGTGCCCGCTTGGCAGCCGCAGCATATTTTGCTGCACACTGGCATCTAAAATATTCATCGCCGGTGAGCCCATAAACGTTGCCACAAACAAATTTTGCGGACGGTGATAGATCGCTTGCGGCGTACCGATTTGCTCAACCTTACCGCGATTGAGAATCACGATTTTATCCGCCATCGTCATCGCTTCCACCTGATCATGGGTGACATACACCGCAGTCGTTTTCAAACGTCGCTGTAATGCTTTGATTTCCAAGCGCATGGTGTTACGCAGTTTGGCATCCAGATTGGATAACGGCTCATCAAACAAAAACAGTTTCGGTTCACGCACAATCGCCCGTCCCATTGCCACTCGCTGCCGCTGACCGCCGGAAAGCTCTTTCGGTTTGCTGTGCAGATACTCACTTAACTGTAACATTTTTGCGGTAGTTTCTACCCGTTTTTGAATTTCCGCTTTTGGGTACTGACGGTTAATCAAGCCATACGCCAGATTTTTAAACACCGTCATATGCGGATACAAGGCGTAGTTTTGAAACACCATTGCGATGTTGCGATCTGCAGGTTCCAAATCATTAATGCGTTCGTCTGCCAACAAAATATCGCCTGACGTAATCGACTCTAGCCCGGCAATCATGCGTAACAAGGTCGATTTGCCACAACCGGACGGCCCAACAAACACCACAAACTCACCGGTTTCAATACTGATATCGGCATGTTGCGTTGCCACTTTGCCGTTAGGATAAATTTTACTGACATTTCTGATTTCTAATGCGGACATCGTTTTTCTCTCGTTTATTTGTCGGAATCAACCAAACCTTTGATAAACCATTTTTGGAACAGCACCACCACCAATACCGGCGGTGCAATCGACAATACTGCCAAGGCAAAAGCGCGGTTGTATGCCGGAATTTTGCCGTCGTCCAACACATTGATAATGTCTTTAATCCCCAACAGCAAGGTTTTGAAACTGTCATCGGTGGTCATTAAAATCGGCCATAGATACTGATTCCAACCGACCACGAACATAATAATGAAAATCGCGGCAATCATCGCTTTTGACAACGGCAATAAAATATCGATGAAAAAGCGCCAAGGTCCGGCATTATCCATTTTGGCGGCTTCGATCAGCTCGTCCGGAATCGACAGAAAAAACTGGCGGAAGAAAAACGTTGCCGTTGCCGACGCAATCAGCGGTAAAATCAAGCCGGTGTAACTGTTGACCATGCCCAATTGTGCTACGATTTCGTAGGACGGAATGATCCGCACTTCGAGCGGCAACAGCAGCGAACTGAAGATAATCCAGAACAGGAATGTTCCCAGCGGGAAGCGGAAATAGACAATCGCATACGCTGCCAACATTGAAATGATGATTTTACCGATCGCAAAACCCAAGCCCAGAATCAGCGAGTTTTTTAGCATCACCAAACCGCTGGCACCTTCGATTTGCAGCGAGCTATCATTTAAAAAGACACTGGAGGAGCCGAACAGTAGATCACGATAAGTGCTGATAAATTCATCACCGAACCAAAATTGTATCCCGTTGCGCGCCAAATATTCAGCGCTGTGGGTGGACGACGTCAGCGCCAACCACACCGGCAGCATCAAAAAGATCACCCCACTGATTAAAATCAGATGATCAAAAAATTTTGTTTTCATCATTATTCCTCAAGCGTTGATCAATAGTGAATTTTCTTTTCTAAAAAACGGAACTGTACCACCGTCAGCAACATCACAAATACCATCAACAACACCGATTGTGCCGAACTACCGCCCAAATCTGCGCCAAGAAAGCCATCCTGATAGATTTTATACACTAAGGTTGAGGTTTCACCGCTTGGGCGACCGCGAGTCAAGGTGTCGATGATGCCGAAGGTTTCAAAAAAGGCGTAAGTAATGTTGATCACCAGTAAGAAAAACGTGGTCGGCGCCAGCAATGGAAAAGTGATCGTCCAAAAGCGCTTAGTACGACTTTTACAATCAATTGCCGCGGCTTCCTTCACCGAGTGCGGTATGCCCTGTAAACCCGCAATAAAATAAACAAAATTGACGCTGACCTGCTTCCAAACGGATACCAGCACCAACGCTAACGTCGCATCAAATGAATCCAATTTATGATCAAAATGCCATATCTGGTTAAACAGTTGGTACAGTGGCCCAACATGGGAATCAAACAGAAAAACTGCCAGCAAGCCCGCCACCGCAGGCGCAATCGCATAGGGCCAGATAATCAGGGTGTTATAACTGTTTTTGGCGCGAATCACTTGGTCGGCTTTCACCGCCAGCAGCAAAGCAAGCGCCAGTGAGAAAAAGGTGACTAACAGCGAAAACAGCAAGGTAAAGCGGAACGATTTGAAATAATTGGGATTTTTCAGCACGTCAATGTAGTTCTGTAAACCGACAAACGTCGAACTGAACCCGAACGGATCTTGTAAATAAAAGCTCATATTGACCGATTGCACTGCTGGCCAGACGAAAAATACGGCGATAATCAGTAGTTGCGGCGCAATAAAAAAATAGGGTAAAGCAGAGTGTTTAAAGGTTCTTTTATTCATATTCTGGTCCCAAAATAACAAGAACCGAGGTAGTTAGCGTTGTCGGCACTACCTCGGCTTAAAACCGCACTTGAACTTATTTCACCGTCTGCGCAAAACGCGACAGCAACTGATTACCGTCTTTTTCAATCACGCTCAACGCCTGATCAACCGTAGTTGCCCCTGTGAAGACTTTGGTTACTTCACTGCGGATCACTTCACGAATTTGTGGATAGAAGCCCAAACGGTAGCCCTTGGTCCACTCGCCGCTCGGCAGATTTAACTGCAAAATACCCGTTTCTGCCGCTGGTTCCTGCTGATAATAGCCTTCCGCTTTCACTTTTTCATAAGCGGCAGTGGTAATTGGCACATAACCGGTCTCTTTATGCCAGTCCGCCTGTGTTTGCGGCAAACTCAAGAATTTAAAGAAATCGGTGGTACAAGCATTTTGCTCTTGGGCTTTGCCTGCAAACGCAAACAATGCCGCACCGCCGATAAAGGTGTGATATTCCTGACCTTTGGTGATCGAATCCCAATACGGCAGGTAGGTCGTGCCAAATTCAAAATCCGCTTGTGATTTGATTCCGCCGAAAGAACCGCTGGAGCCTAGCCACATCGCCACTTCACCTTTCTCAAACGGGGTTTGGTTATCGCCCCAGCCTTCGCCGTAGTAGCCATAGTAGCCTTTGTCTTTCCACTCTTTGAATTTGCTTAATTGCATTTTCATTTCAGGATTGTGGTAATTCAATTTGCTTGCCGGACCGTCG
Organism: Testudinibacter crocodili; assembly: GCF_006228025.1. Lineage (NCBI taxonomy): Bacteria > Pseudomonadati > Pseudomonadota > Gammaproteobacteria > Pasteurellales > Pasteurellaceae > Testudinibacter > Testudinibacter crocodili. The sequence continues at coordinate 12,952 of NZ_VDHF01000017.1, read as the reverse complement.
AAACCGTTATTCAAATCCGCTAATGGCAGATTGTTACGTGAATGGAAACTTTCAAACAAAATCCACGGCGAATGGGATTGCGAAAGTGCGGTATAACCCGCTTGTTTTAACTTCTCGGCAATCGCTTCAAACGCTTCCCAAGTTTTTGGCGGCTGCACCCCGGCTTTTTCCAATGCAGCTTTGTTGTAATACAAAATTGCTGCCGAAGAATTGAACGGCATACCGATCATTTTGCCCTGACTGTCGGCATAGAAATTACGCACGCCCGGCAGATAATCGTTTTTATCAAATTCAACGCCGCTTTCAGCAAACAGATCCGCCACCGGAATCAAAGCTCCTTTAGCATTGATGATTGTTGCAGAACCGGCATCATAAACTTGAATGATATTCGGCGCTTGTTTGGCACGGAAGGCGGCGATACCTGCGGTTAAAAGTTCTTCGTAGCTGCCTTTATAAATCGGATCGATTTTGCACTGGTTTTGTGAAGCATTGTAGCCTGCCGCCATCTTATTGACCGTTTCCCCCAGCTGTCCACCCATGGCGTGCCACCAAGTGACATTCGTAGCTGCGCTAGCAGAAAAAGAGACGGTTGCGCTGGCAAGTGCGGTAAGCAAAATTGACTTTTTTAACATAAACAATCCTTTTATGAATGGTATGCGAAATAACATTGACTCAACATTGAGCGAGGTTACTCTAACAAAGAATTGTTACATTTTTATGACTGTTAAAATTTGGCTAACCGCATACCATCTGCATAATTTAGGGCAAAATTACATATCATCACATCTAGCAACATATAAATGCATATTAATAAATATATTAAAATATCTTGTGATAATGTCTCACCGATCACAATAAATCTTCAGGCATATCGATACATATTAATGAATATCTTAAAATACTTTGCTACTATGACGTGGATCATTAATTAAGCTAAAATACATACCTTAAAATATTTAAGGCAGGATTATTCTATGGATGCAATCAAAAATCCTTTTGTTCCTGGCGCAGGCACATCACCGCCAGAACTTGCAGGACGTGAAGCCATTATTGAAACGGCAACCGTCAGTATCAAACGGGCAAGTTTGGGCAATCAAAGCCGATCGCAAATGCTACTGGGGTTGCGTGGTGTAGGGAAAACGGTATTACTTAACCATTTAGATGATATTGCACAACAAAACCAGCACATTACCAGCTTTATTGAAGCCAATGAAAATATTAATTTAATTGAAGTGCTTCAATCTGAAATCCAACAAGTTCTGAAGAAGTTATCCCGAATTGAAGCAATTAAAGACAAAGCCATGCGTGGCTTTTCCGTGCTTAAATCATTTTTATCGAATTTTAATTTTGAAATTAGTGGGATCTCTATTGAAATCGAACCAGAACTAGGCAGTGCCGACAGCGGCAAACTGGAATCCGATCTTTCTGAACTTTTTGTCGTCCTTGGAGAGTTGGCAAAAGAAGGCAAAAAACCATGGACTATTCTGATTGATGAAGTGCAATACCTGAACAAAACTGATTTAGCGGCGTTTATTGTTGCACTACATAAATGTAATCAAAAAAATCTACCGATTTTATTTTTTGGTGCCGGACTACCACAAGTTGCCGCAATGTCTGGCGATGCAAAATCTTATGCTGAACGACTGTTTAGTTACCCTTCTATCGGTGCATTAACCGAAGCCGAAGCCGCTAAAGCGATCAAAAATCCGATTGAACATTTGGGTGAATCCATTTCCGATAAAGCATTAGCTTTGATTTATCAAAAAACAAAAGGCTATCCTTATTTCCTGCAAGAGTGGGGTTCACAAGTTTGGGATCATGCTATTAGCGGTTCAACAATCTCAAAAACTGATGTTATCAATGCATCGCAACAGGTTTTTGATCATTTAGATCACGGTTTTTTTAGTGTCCGTTTGGATCGATTAACGAATGCTGAACGAGATTATGTAATTGCGATGGCATCATTAGGCAATGGCCCTTACAAAACACCTGAAATTGCCGCTATTCTCGGCAAGAAAAATTCTGCATTGAGCAATGTAAGACAGGGTATTATTAATAAAGGGATGATTTACAGTCCAACTTATGGCGAGTTACATTTTACTGTCCCATTGTTTGACGATTTTTTAAGACGAACTTTTGTACAACACCATTTTATTCAAAGAACAATATAACCAATTTGGAGTTGCTGTGAAATTATTTAAACGTTTGTTATTCACCGGAAAGATCACCCGTTTGCTACTGCTTGGTTGCACTGTATTACTGCCAGCACTTCCCCTAAAAGCGCTGGCTCAAGGGCAAACCGTTTTACTACGGGTGCAAGGCATCGACAACCCAGAATTGAGCAAGAATGTTCGAATTTATCTATCGCAATTGAGTAATGATGAAGCCGACGGTTCGGAACGTTATCAATATTTAGTGCGACAAACCATTGAAAATGCATTGCGGGCATTGGGCTATTTCAATAATCAGATTGAGTTTCAACTGCAACCACGCCCAGCGCCAGCCAAAGATCTGCTGTTTGCCAACGTTACTTTGGCAAAACCGGTGAAAAATGCACAACCGGAAATCCAAATTTTAGGCGATGCCGCACAGGATCCGGAATTTATCAAACTGAACCAAACCTTGCCCGCCGTGGGCTCGGTGCTGAATCAAGGCAGCTATGACGCCTACAAATCCGGTCTGCAAAATTTAGCTGCCAAACGGGGCTATTTTGATGCAGATTTTGTGTTGTCTCAGTTACTCGTCAGCCCCGACGAACACAAAGCAGTGTGGCATATCGTGTTCAACAGTGGTGAACGCTACCGCTACGGCGATATCAGTTTTTCCCATTCGCAAATTCGTGAAGATTATCTGCGTAACATGTTGTCAATTGAACGTGGTGAGCCTTATCTGATTAATGATCTTTCCACCCTGACAGCCAACTACACCGCCAGCAATTGGTTCAGTTCGGTATTGCTGGAACCGCACTTGGATGCGGCTGCCAAGCAGGTTGATTTAGGCGTGCTGCTGCGTCCGAAAAAGAAAAACAGCATTGAATTGGGAATTGGTTATTCCACCGATGTGGGACCGCGTTTACAAATCGGCTGGAGCAAGCCTTGGATCAACAGCCGTGGTCACAGCTTCCGCAGTAACTTGTATCTGTCGGCACCACAACAAACGGTTGAAGCCACTTATCGCGTTCCACTGCTATCCAACCCGATGAATTATTATTACGAGTTTTCCGGTGGTATGGAGCGAGAAAACAACAATGATACCAAATCCAGCACCATTACGCTCGCCGGTTTGCGCTACTGGAATCACAGCAGCGGTTGGCAATATTTCGCTGGTCTGCGTGCTCGTTATGACGACTTCACCCAAGCGGATATTTCGCACAAAACCTTGTTGCTGTACCCGACCGTCGGCTTCAACCGGACTCGACTGCGTGGCGGCATGTTCCCGACATGGGGTGATGCACAGAATCTGACCTTTAATATCGGGCGCAAAATGTGGGGCTCAGATGTGGACTTTTTCAGCGTGCGCGCCTCTTCTGCCTGGATCCGTACCTATCAGACCAACCACCGCTTCCTGACCCGCTTTGAAATCGGCTATCTGAATACCAATGAGTTGGAACGGATTCCACCGGCATTACGCTATTTTGCCGGCGGCGATCGCAGTATTCGTGGTTACGGCTATAAAAAAGTGTCGCCGAAAGATGAAGAAGGCAAGTTGATCGGCGCTTCACGCATGGCAATCGCCAATTTTGAATATCAATATCAAGTCTATTCCGACTGGTGGGCGGCGGTATTTTATGACACCGGCTTGGCGGCGAATAGTTTCTCCAGCGCCGAACTGCGCTCCGGTGCCGGCGTTGGTGTACGCTGGGCATCACCGATCGGTGCGGTCAAATTTGATATTGCGACCCCGATTCGTGATAAAGACAATAGCAAAAATATCCAATTTTACATCGGCTTAGGCACGGAGTTGTAATGAACACAAAACATCACCCAACACAACAGTCCGAACAACAACCAGATCAAACAATAGAAAAAACAGCCCCCGATCACGCTGAAACGACTAGTGCGCCAGCTAAACGCAAAAAGTGCGGTTGGCGCAAGTGGCTGTGTGCTATTCTCGGCTTATTGTTGGCTTTGGTGCTGGGATTAATGGCCTTATTGAGCAGCGGTTACGGTCAGCGTGGCTTGTTAAAACTGGCAGACAAGTGGCTGGACGAGCTGAAAATCGAACAAGTCAGCGGCAATTTAAGCGACGGCTTGCTGTTGCACAATCTGGGATATCACAGTCAAGGCATCTCAGTTTCGGTGGCGCAAGCACGTGCGCAGTTACAATTTTCTTGTTTGTGGCAACGCCGTTTGTGCATTGATGATGTCAGCCTGCAACAGGTCAATGTCGGGATCGATACCGCACTTTTACCACCGTCCGACGAGAGCCAGCCTGCGTCGAGTGAAATGCGACGTATCACGCTGCCGCTTGGGATTGAGGTGAACAATGTCAGCTTAAGTGAGGTCAACACCCAAGTTGACAATATGCACGTGGCGTTAAATCGCTTCCAAACCGCACTTTCGTTAAATAATCAACAGGGGCTGACTATTCAACCAACTGAAATTCAACAGTTGCTGGTCACGATGTCAGGAGACAAAACGCAACAAGCAACACATGAAACCACTCAAGCCGAAAACAGCACAGCACCGATTGACTGGCAAGCGCTGCAACAGCAGCTGACAAAACCACTATTCGCTGAGCTTCAGCAGGTCATTCTGCCATTTGATATTCATCTGTTGGGGCTGCACGGTCGTGACTGGCACTATCTCGAACAGCGTGAAAACGGATTGAACATCGCCATTCCGACAGTCGATCTGTTGGCTGATGCCAGCGGCGAGCAAGTACAACTGCAACAACTGAAAATCAACAGTGATCTGCTCGACCTCAATGGGCAAGGCTCGATCACCTTGGCACAGGATTTTCCGCTGAATGTCCAAATTGATGCAGATATTTATCCATTGCTGCAAAACGAAGTGTTGTTGCTGCCACAAAGTGCGGTCAAGCTGCGCTTAGACGGCGCATTAAAACAAACCACTGTATTACAGCTTGAAACCCAAGGGGCAGCCGATCTGCAACTCGACGGACAATTTCAACTGAATCAAGCGAACAATCCGTTTCAAATCCATCTAACTAGTCCGTTGTTGCGCTATCCATTTACCGATGCCGAACAAACAACGGGCGCACCACCGCCGCAAGTGCGGTTACAAAATCTGGATTTACAGCTGCACGGCGATTTGGCGCAATACCACATTGCATTATCCGGACAAGCTGACGGGCAAGATATTCCGCCAGCCAATCTCCAGTTGAACGCACAGGGTACGATTGCCGATCTTCAGATTCAACAACTGTTGGTCGAGGCTTTCAAAGGCAAGCTGGATCTGCAGGGTAACCTGGCATGGCGTAACGGCGTAACGTGGCAAAGTGCGGTCAAACTGGACGGCATTGATACTCGCGATTATCTGCCGGAATGGAAAGCGCTATTGAACGGCGGGCTGCAAACACAAGGTGCGGTCAACGGCGAACAGTGGCAAGTGCAGTTGAGCGATGTGGCAATTAACGGACGTTTGAATAATCAAACATTGCAATTGAGCGGCAACCTGCAAAGCCGTAACGAACAATTGCTGAATGCAGATCAACTGAAGTTGGTCTATGGCAACAATACCATTCTGTTAAACGGTCATATTGACCAACAATCCAACCTACAAGCCGATATTGATGCGCCGAATCTGGCAGGGCTGTTGCCACAATTATCGGCTTCGTTAAACGGTCGCATCAACGTTCAGGGCAGCGTGCAAAAACCGTCTGCGGATATTGATCTCATCAGCAAAAATATTGATTATCAGGACTTCCAACTGCGCAATTTGAGTGTCAAAGGCAAAATTGATATGGACGAAATAATTGCCGGTGCACTGTACCTCAATTTGAACTCGTTTCAATATGGCGACATCAAGCTGCAACAAACCAAATTGATTGCCGAAGGCAACGAAAAAAATCATAAGCTGAACCTGCGCACGGGCGGCGATCCGGTATCGGGTACCTTGAATATTTACGGCAGTTTTGATCGCGCTAGCGAACTTTGGCAAGGTACTTTAAGCCAAATTCGCCTGAACTCACCGGTCGGTGACTGGCGCAATAACCAAAACCTGCAACTCAGTTTTAATGCTGCCAAAACCGAAGCCGATATTTCTGCACACTGTTGGGTCAACCAACAAGCACAGCTCTGTTTTCCACAGCCGTTCAAAGCCGGCATTCAGGGCGACATTCCGTTTGAGTTGAAACAGATCAATCTGGCGATGGTCAACAGTTTTTTAGAAAAAAACAGCCAAGCATCCGGCATCGTCAACGGCAAAGGCAGTGTCGCTTGGTACAGCGACAAACCGTTTCAATTGGCGCTGGCACTCGACAGCAACGAACTGGGCTTTAAACAGCGGATCGATTACCGCACTTTCCAAATTACGCTGAATAATTTGAATATCAATAGCCAAATTCAGGACAATAACCTGACCTTAAAGGCACAAACCGACATCAATCGACAAGGAAAATTGGTAACCAATTTGACGATTGGCGATCTGGCGACAAGCCGTCAGTTGTCTGGCGACATTCAATTACAACGTTTCAATTTAAACCTGCTCAGCCAATTGTTAGCCAAAGGCGAGTCGATTAACGGCAATATTAACAGTAACTTAAAGCTGGGTGGCAATTTACAAGCGCCGTTACTGCACGGCAATTTTAATCTGGATTCACTACGCGCCAAAATGTATGCAATGCCGTTTGCTATCAGCGACGGGCAGCTTAACCTGACGTTTAATGGCACCAACTCAACCCTCAATGGCGTCATAAAAACGCCGGATAGCCAATTAAATCTGACTGGCTCCGCTTCTTGGCGCTCGCTGGAGCAATGGCAAGCACAAATTGCCGCACAAGCCAATCGCTTCCGGCTCGATTTACCCGGAATCGCCAAAATTGATGTCAGCCCGAATGTGGAAGCCAAAGTCACACCACAGCTCTTAAGTCTGACTGGCAATGTTGATGTGCCTTGGGCGCGCATTGAAATCGAGGAACTGCCGGAAAGTGCGGTCGGCAACAGCAGTGATTTGGTGATTGTCGATAACAAAAATCGGGCAGCGATCCGTCAAGCGTTGCAAACATCAACCCTTCAGCAACAAAATGGCATGTTGATCTCCTCCAATATTATGCTGAATATCGGCAATGATGTATTGCTGGACGCCTACGGTTTGAAAGCCAACCTGAACGGAACGTTATCTGTGCGCCAAGAGAAAATGCTAGGGCTATACGGACAAGTGAATATTCAAAATGGGCGTTACGCCTCGTTCGGGCAAGATTTATTGATACGGCGCGGACAAATCAGCTTTTCCGGCTTAGCATCACAACCGTTCCTCAATATCGAAGCCATTCGTAACCCAGAAGCGATGGAAAACAGCAAAGTCGTTGCCGGGATCAAAGTGACCGGTATCGCCGAACAACCGGATGTAGTCGTGTTCTCCGAACCGGGCATGTCGCAAGACGAAGCATTGTCATATCTCTTAACAGGGCGTGGCTTAAGCAGCAGCGGTGATTCAGCTTCCAGTGCCTCAATTGGCGCCGCCATGTTGGGCTTAGGGCTTGCCAAAAGCGGGAAACTGGTGGGTGGCATCGGCGAAGCCTTTGGCATCAGCGATTTATCCTTAGATACCGCCGGCATCGGCGACAGTTCGCAAGTGGTGGTCAGCGGTAATATAACCCCTCGCCTGCAAGTAAAATATGGTGTTGGTCTGTTTCAGCCATTGGCAGAGCTGACTTTACGTTATAAGATATTACCACAACTCTATTTACAATCGGTTTCAGGGGTGAACCAAGCATTTGATTTGCTGTACCAATTCGAATTTTAAAACTAAAGCGTGCTAACACGCTGTATTATAAAAATAGTCAAAAGGAGAAAACATGTTATCACTGGCAATCGATGAAAGCAGCTACACCTCGAAGGAGCTGAGCTGGTTGGCGTTTAACGAGCGAGTGCTGCAAGAGGCCTATGATGAAAGCAATCCGTTGTTGGAGCGGATTCGCTTTCTGGGCATTTTTGCCTCTAATCTGGACGAATTCTATCAAGTGCGGTTCGCCAATCTCAAACACAAATTGCTGATTATTCGTGGGCAGGAATCGCAGCCCGCCAAACAGATTCGCAGCCAATTGGAGGTGATTCAGCAGCGCACCGAAACCCTAAACAAGCAGTTTAATGAAATTTACAGTCGGCTAATGTTACGCCTGGCGAAACATAAAATCTTTTTGATTAACGAAACCCAGCTCTCCCCCTATCATCAAAACTGGCTGAAAACCTATTTTAAACAGGAGATAAAACCCTATATTTTCCCGATTATTCTGAATGAAGACATCGATTTATTAACTTCGCTCAGCGCACATAACTCCAACCTAATCATTGAGTTAAAGAAAAATAAGAAAATTCAGACACTGGCCATTTTGCCGATTCCCTCCGATCCGATTCCACGCTTTATTGTGTTGCCGAAAGAGCGGTATAAGCGCCATCAAGGGATTGTATTATTGGATAACGTGCTGCGTTTCTGCCTGGAAGATATTTTTGATACTGAAATTTTTAATTACGACGAAATCAGTGCCTATTCAATCAAAATGACCCGTGATGCGGAATATGATTTGATCACTGAAGTGGAATACAGCCTGCTGGAATTGATGTCCTCCAGTCTGAAACAGCGAGTGACTGCACAGCCGGTACGTTTTCTATATGAAAAATCCATGCCGAAAGCCTTGCTAAAAATGCTAAAAAGGCGATTAAATATCAGTAAGTTAGATTCGGTTGAAGCCGGTGGACGCTATTTAAGTTTTAAACACCTGCTACAATTTCCGGATTTAGGTAATAAAGAGCTGGTGAATGCGCCGCTGTCGGTGATTGTGCATCCGCAATTAAAGCATGCACGCACGATTTTGGAAGCCATCAGTAAAAAAGATATTTTGCTATACTATCCATATCACAGTTTTAACACCATTTGTGAGCTGTTGCGTCAAGCTTCATTTGATCCGAAAGTTAGCGCGATTAAGATTAATCTGTATCGAGTAGCGAAAAAATCGCGTGTGATTGAAGCCTTGATGAACGCTGCCAACAATGGTAAACAAGTGACGGTGATTATCGAGTTGCAGGCACGGTTTGATGAAGAAGCCAACATCAACTGGGCGAAACGTTTGACCGACAGCAATATCAAAGTGGTGTTCTCCTCACCGGGTTTTAAAATCCATTCCAAACTGTTTCTCATCACCCGACGTGAAAACGAACAACTGGTTGATTACGCCCACATCGGCACCGGTAACTTCCACGAAAGTACCGCGCGGATTTATACCGACTTTGCTCTGCTGACCAAAAACAGTAAGATCAGCGAAGAGGTAAAACGAGTCTTCCGTTTTATCGAAATGCCATTCAGCCCAACCAAATTCAGCCATTTACTAGTCTCCCCAATCAACGTCAGAAATCGCCTGTCTGCATTGATCAATCGTGAAATCAAACATGCTCAAGCCGGAAAAAAGAGCGGTATTATTTTAAAAATCAATAATTTGGTTGATCAAGAGATTGTGGATTTATTATATACCGCCAGCCAAGCCGGGGTGAAAATTCGCATGATTTTACGCGGTATGTGCTCGTTGCGTGCTGGGGTCAATGGACTGAGCGAAAATATCCAGATCATCAGCATCATCGACCGTTTTTTAGAACATCCTCGAGTCTATTATTTTGAAAACGACGGCGATCCAGACGTGTATATCTCCTCCGCCGACTGGATGACTCGAAATTTAGATCGCCGCATTGAAGTCGGTGCGCCGTTGCTGGACGCCGATGCCAAACAGTGTGTGATCGATATTTTAAATCTTCAGTTATCAGATAATACAAAAGCGCGTATTATTGATGCGGAAGAGAAAAATAAATATGTTCGTAACAATCAACCGCCTTGCCGTTCGCAATTGGCTATCCATAATTATTTACTGAACCAATCTAACGAAAAAATCAAAGAGTAAGCCCTATGAACCAACAAACCACCACCGAATCGAATGCAAAAGAGTTTGCCGCCATTGATTTAGGCTCCAACAGTTTTCACATGATTATTGTGCGTATCGTCAATGGATCGATTCAAGTTTTATCCCGCTTAAAACAACGGGTACAACTGGCGCAAGGACTGGATGACAAGCAGCAACTCAGCCGTGAAGCGATTGAACGTGGCGTGGCTTGTCTTGCCCTATTTGCCGAAAGGTTGCAAGGCTTTCCGACGGAAAATGTCAGAGCAGTCGGTACATACACGCTGCGTCGTGCCGTCAACAACGAGGAGTTTTTGACAGCAGCAGCACAAGTCTTTCCGTTCCCGATTCGGATTATCTCCGGCACCGAAGAAGCTAAATTGATCTATTCCGGTGTGTCACACACCCAACCGGAGAACGGACGTAAACTGGTGGTGGATATCGGCGGTGGCTCGACTGAAATGATTATCGGCGAGGGCTTTAATCCGCTGATCGCCGAAAGCCGCCACATGGGCTGTGTCAGTTTTGGCAAAACCTATTTTGGCGACGGTAAAATCAGCAATAAAAACTTCAACCAAGCCAAACAGGCTGCACTGTCCAAAATTGAAGATCTGTCTTGGGAATATCGCCATTTGGGCTGGCAATCCGTGCTGGGTTCTTCCGGCACCATCAAAACCGTCAGTCAGATTATTGCAGAAAACTTCAATAACGACGGGGTTATCACCGCTGAAAATCTGCAACAACTTATCGAACGGGTACTCAAATTCGACAGTTTCGATAAACTAAAAATTGCCGGTCTAACCGACGATCGCATCAGCGTATTTGTGCCCGGCTTAGCAATCCTAAGTGCAGTATTCGAAAACTACCGCATCGAACAAATGCGCTATTCCGATGGTGCGTTGCGCGAAGGCGTGATGTATGGACTGGAAAGCAGCTTTCAGGTGGACGATATTCGCGAGCGTACCGTCAACAGCCTAATGGAGCATTTCAACGTTGATCAAGATCAAGCACTGCGAGTTGCTGACACTGCCGTGCTGCTTGGACAAAAATACGCACGCTGGCGCAATCCGGATCTGGTTGCCGATATGCAAAATATCTTACTCTCCGCCGCCTTACTGCACGAAGTCGGCATTGCCATCAACCACAGCGGTGTACAAAAACATTCAGCCTACATTTTGCAAAACAGCGAACTGCCCGGTTTCGACCGTAGCCAACAACGCCTGCTGGCGACGCTCACCCGGTTTCAGATCAAATCCTTTAAACTGAGTGACCTGACGCCACAAGACAACCGTTATGAAGTTCAGGACATATTAGCTTTGATCATCTTGCTGCGGCTTGCCCTGATCATCAACCGCTCCCGCCGCGCCACCGAACTCACCGATAAATTCACGCTAGATGTCAGCAGTGATTTAACACATTGGGAATTAGAGTTCGAGAATGGCTACTTAGACCGCAACCCCCTGACCCAAAGCGAACTCAGCGACGAAAAAACATTCCTGAGCAGTTTGAATACCCAGTTGGCGTTTAAGTGATTCGGTATAGGGCGGATAATCTCCGCCTTATTCTATTTAAAATAGTTTTTCGCATTATGGAAACAGATATTGCTGACCATATTGCCCAGCAGATCCAAATCATTCGGCGCTTCGCCTTTTTCGACCCATTGTCCTAACATTTCGCACAGAATGCGGCGGAAATATTCATGTCGGGTGTAGGATAAAAAGCTGCGCGAATCAGTCAACATACCGACAAATTGGCTCAGTAAGCCTAATTGCGAGAGCTGTTGCAGCTGGCGCTCCATGCCGTCTTTTTGATCGTTAAACCACCAACCGGAACCGAACTGAATTTTGCCGCCGACACCACCGCCTTGGAAATTGCCGATCATGCTGGCGATCATCTCGTTATCACGCGGATTGAGGCAGTAAATAATGGTTTTCGGCAAGTTGTCCGTTTGATCCATGCTGTCGAGCAAGCGTGACAACGGTTCGGCAAAAGTGCGGTCGGCAATCGAATCAAAACCAGCATCAGCCCCCAACAGCTTAAACATCCGGCTGTTATTGTTGCGCAGTGCGCCGATATGCAGCTGCATCACCCATTGACGTTGCTGATATTGCTGCCCCAGCCAGACTAAAACTGCCGTGCTGAATTGCGCAATTTGCAATTCACTTAGTGGCTGATTATTTCTGCGCAACTGTAAAATCCGATCCAGCTCTTTTTCTGCCGGAATCGACGCAAAGCGCAAAATTTCAATGCCATGATCAGCGGATTTACAGCCGTGCCGATCAAAGTGATCCAGACGGCTCAACAGCGCCTGTTGCAGATCGGCAAAGGTCACGATGTCAATATCGCTGACTGCGCCCAGTTCGGCTAAATAGTCGTTAAAGTGCGGTAGCTCGATTTTAAACGCTTTATCTGGACGGAAACTCGGCACGACGTCGATATCGAACGTCGAATCAGCGGCAATAGCTTGATGATATTGTAGGCTATCAATCGGATCGTCGGTGGTGCCGACCAGTTTGACATTCATCTGTTGCATAATGCCACGGGCGGTAAAACGGCTGTCTTGCAACATTTCATTACATTGCTGCCAAATTCGCTCGGCATTTTGCGGATTGAACAGTGTGTTTTCAATGCCGAACGGACGGCGCAGCTCCAAATGCGTCCAATGATAAATCGGATTACCGATACACAACGGCACGGTGTTTGCCCACGCCAGATATTTTTCATAATTGGATGCGTCACCGGTAATTAAGCGTTCTTCTACGCCGGCAGTGCGCAAGGCGCGCCATTTATAGTGATCGCCCGCCAGCCAAATTTCGCTTAAATCCTGAAACTGCCGATTTTCGGCAATCTCTTGCGGATTTAAATGGCAGTGGTAATCAAAAAT